>JAOAPL010000002.1 GCA_025462925.1 Acidobacteriaceae bacterium | reverse complement strand
TCGTCGAGAACTATCCCGACGGGCCGGGGCCGACCAAAGGTGCTGTATTCCAGGAGCGCTTTCGCGGGCTGCATGTGCTTCAACGCGATGAGAATGGATTGGAAAAGTGCGTAGCTTGTTTCCTGTGCGCGGCCGCGTGTCCTTCCAATTGCATTTATATTGAGGCAGCGGAAAACACGGAAGAGAACCGCATCAGCGGCGCGGAACGATACGCTAAGGTTTACAACATCGATTACAACCGCTGTATCTTTTGCGGATTTTGCGTCGAGGCCTGTCCCACGGACGCCATCACTCACGGACACGGTTTTGAGCTGGCCACATTCAACGCCAGCAATCTCGTTTATCGCAAAGAACAGCTCCTCACGCAGATTTCGCCTATGGCCATGTCCAGGTAAGCTGCAACCAAAGCGCCTCTCGATAGTCAAAAGAATCCAGTAACGAGAATCTTAAGCGTCAACCCGAGGGAACTGCGGGCCAAAAGAAAGCGGGAACCCTTCAGATAGAATCAAACGTGGGTCCCGACTGATAGCCATTCATGAGTGAATTTCTAAATCTTCTTCGCGAGCGCGTCATCATCTATGACGGCGCCATGGGCACAGCCATCCAGGAGCGCCAGCTCACGCTCGCCGACTATTGGGACAAAGAAGGCTGCAGCGAGATCCTGGTGCTCAGCCGTCCCGATGTCATCCGCGACATCCATGCCAACTTTTTGCAGGTTGGCTGCGACATCGTCGAGACCAACACCTTTGGCGCTACGAATATCGTTCTCGGCGAATACGATCTGCAGGACAAGGTCCGCGAGATCAATATGGCCGCGGTCAAAGTCGCGCGGGAAGCCGCCGATGAATACTCGACAAAAGACAGGCCGCGATTCGTCGCCGGTTCCGTCGGTCCCACGACCAAGCTGCCATCGCTCGGGCACATCGGATTTGACGCGATGCATGCCTCCTACATGGAGCAGATGACGGCGTTGATTGAAGCGGGCGTCGATGTCCTGCTGATTGAGACGTCGCAAGATCTTCTACAAACGAAGATCGCAGTGGCTGCAGCTTTCGACGCGATTAAGGCGACGGGCAAACGTGTGCCCGTGCAGGTGCAGGTGACGCTTGAAGCCACAGGCACCATGCTGCTGGGCACTGAGATCGGCGCCGCGCTGACTGCGCTCGAGCCCTTCGACATCGATATCATCGGTCTGAATTGCGCCACCGGTCCCAAGGAGATGAACGATGCCGTTCGTTACCTTGGACACAACTCGACAAAATATTTGTCCGTTCTGCCTAACGCCGGGTTACCGCAGAACGTTGGTGGACACGCGCACTATGCGCTGCAACCTGACGAGCTGGCCGACTACCACAAGCGATTCATCACGGAGTATGGCGTCAACATTGTCGGCGGATGCTGCGGTACTACACCCAAGCATTTGAAGGCTGTAGTCGACGCGTGCGCGTCACTCACGCCGCTGCACCGCGACAACAAGCCCGTGGGCGCGGCTTCCAGCGCTTACACCACTGTTCCACTTGAGCTCGACGGTCAGCCAGTTGTTGTGGCCGAAGAGATGAACACCACCACGCAGATGAAACATTTCCGCGAACTGGTGCGTGGCGGCAAGTATGACGACATTCTCGCTCTCTCCAAAAAGCTGGTGAACGAAGGCTCACACATGCTCGACCTCTGCTGCGCGATCGTCGGCGAGGACGAGATGGCCTACATGAATACCGTCCTGGAGAAGATCGCGACACGTGTACCCGCGCCGATTCTGGTGGATTCAACCGAAGCGCCGGTTATCGAGGAAGCGCTGAAGCGAATCCCAGGCAAGGCGATCATCAATTCCATCAACCTGGAAGACGGCGAGAAGCGAACCTCCAAGGTTTTGC
This sequence comes from Acidobacteriaceae bacterium, assembly GCA_025462925.1. Classification (GTDB taxonomy): domain Bacteria; phylum Acidobacteriota; class Terriglobia; order Terriglobales; family Acidobacteriaceae; genus JAICLA01. Next base: position 4,723 of record JAOAPL010000002.1, on the reverse strand, counting down.
CCATGGCAAAGCGCTATGGCGCTGCTGTAATCGCGCTCACGATCGATGAAGATGGAATGGCGCTTACGGCTGAGAAAAAACTGGCGATCGCCAAACGAATCTACAATCTCGCGACCGAAAAGTATGGCATTCGTCCGGTCGATCTCATCTTTGACGCTCTTACCTTGCCGATTTCTACGGGGCAGGAGGAGTATCGCTCTGCTGGTATCGAGACGCTCAAGGCTGTTGAAGCGATCAAGAGGGAATTGCCGGGCGTAAAGACGATTCTTGGCATAAGCAACATCAGCTTCGGTCTGTCCGCGTATTCGCGTCGTGTCTTGAACAGCGTGTTCTTGAAGGAAGCGGTTGACCGTGGCCTTGATGCCGCCATTATTAACTACAGTAAAATCTATCCGTTGTACAAGATACCTGAAGCAGAGGTTGACCTCGCGCGCAAGCTCATCTTCCAGGATCGCACCAACGGCGATCCGCTCCAGACTTACATGCAGTTCTTCTCCGGGATGGAGAAGAAGGCAGACATCGCCGATTCGACTCTGGAGAATTTGTCCGTTGAAGACCAGCTGAAGCACTGCATCATCAATGGCGAGCGCGCCATCAGCTCAGGCGCGAAGAAGCAAACCCTCGAAGAGATTCTTGAGAGGGCGCTGACGAAATACACGCCGCTGGATTTGATCAACACGGTGCTGCTTGATGGAATGCGGACTGTCGGCGAGCTCTTCGGGGCGCGCAAGATGCAGTTGCCCTCGGTGCTGGATTCAGCCGCGGTAATGAAAGCTGCGGTCGCCTATCTCGAACCGAAGATGGAAAAGGTGGAAGGCTCGCAGAAGGGAACGATCGTGCTGGCCACGGTGAAGGGCGATGTCCACGACATTGGCAAGAATCTTGTCGACATCATCCTCACCAACAACGGCTACAAGGTGGTGAACCTCGGCATCAAGCAGCCTGCCGATGCGATCATCAACGCCGCACAGTTGCATGGCGCGGACGCCATCGGACTCAGCGGTCTGCTGGTGAAGTCCACGCTGGAGATGAAGTATGTCTTGCAGGACTTGCAGCAGCAGGGCCTAAAGTTTCCCGTGATCTGCGGTGGCGCTGCGCTCACGCGCAAGTATGTCGAGGACGATCTCCGCGCCGAATACCACGAAGCGGTGTTCTACGCTAATGACGCTTTCGATGGTCTGCACGTAATGGACGATCTCAGCACCAGCGACGGCGCCAAGCAGGCCCGTCTCACCGAAGGACGCACGCGCAAAGAACTCGCGCAAGCTGCGACTGCGGTTGCGAGCTATGGCGAAGCCAGCATCTCGACCGAGCGCTCGCCTGTCGTAGCGTCGCCACCGGATTTTCCCAAGCCGCCGTTCTTTGGAGTGCGTACCAAGAAAGATTGGGACCTACGCGAAGTCTTCCAATACATAAACGAGACAGCGTTATTCAAGAACCAATGGCAGTTGAAGACTGCGTCAGCAGAAGATTACAAGCGGCTCGTTGAGGAAAAATATCGCCCGATCCTGGCGGAACTCGAAGACGAATGCATTCGCGACAACTGGTTCGAGCCCAAAACCGTATTTGGATATTTCCCCTGCAACGCCGACGGAAACTCCGTCATTGTTTACGATCCAGCCAGCGTGAACACAGGAGACGCGAACCGGAGTAATGCGAATGCAAAAGAGCTACAGCGTTTCACTTTCCCGCGACAGCGCGAAGGACGCAAGCTCTGCATCTCAGATTTCTTCGAGCCACGTGCTGATGGGAAGTATGACGTAATCGGCCTGTCGTTGGTCACGATCGGCGATAGGGCATCCGAACTCACCAAAGCTCTCTTTGATACTGGGGACTACACACGTTATCTGTATTTGCACGGACTCAGTGTCGAAACCGCGGAAGCCCTAGCTGAACTCAACCACAAAAAGATGAGGGAAGACCTGGGTATCGCCGGAGAAGATGCACCTCGCATCAGCGACCTCTTCCATCAGAAGTACCGCGGCTCACGATATTCGTTCGGATATCCAGCATGCCCTAACCTTGAAGACCAGGTCCAACTGTTTGCGCTGCTCGATCCTGTGAAGAATATTGGCGTGCGTCTGACCGAGACCTACCAACTCGAGCCCGAGCAGAGTACTTCGAGCATCGTTGTCCACCATCCGAGCGCCAAGTATTTCGTGGTCTAGACTGCCGCCGCCCGCTGGATCGAAAGCACTGTCAAGTCATCTCTCAGCGGCTCGCTGGATTGAAACTCTCTCAAGTCTTTGAGGCAGTTTTCAATGACCGCTTTCGGAGATTGTCTGTGGGAATTCAAGAGGGCTCGCAATAACCTCTCCTCACCGTATTCCACGTCGGCACGGTTGGAAGCCTCTACCAGGCCGTCACTGTAGAGCAACAAACCGTCACCCTCTTCCAGTTCTAGAGTGGTTGTTGAGTACTCGCTTTCGCAAAAGAGTCCCAAAGGGAAGCTTGAATTCTGGAGAGTGCCATTCCTGCCATCATGGACGATCGGAAGGCAATGCCCAGCATTCGCAATTTCAATCTTGCCCGACTTGTCGGCGCTCCCACAGACCACCGTCGCATACTGGCCGGGTACCATGAAGTCGCAAAATAGACGATTGGCCTTTTCAAGCAAGTGGCCGGGAGAGAGTCGCAGCGTGATCAGAGTGCGGAAGATAGCATGCAACTGAGACATTAAAAGCGAAGCCGCCACACCTTTGCCTGACGCATCTCCCAGCAGGAAAAATATTCGGTTGTCGTCCTCGGCAACCAAATCGCAGTAGTCGCCGCTCACTGGCCCGATCGGTTCGTAATGATAGTAGGCTTGCCAGCCCGCAGCTTGGAATTCACGATTTGGCAATAACTTGTATTGAATACGCGAGGCAAGTTCCAAGTCATCTTCTAAAGCACGCCTCTGCTCTGGAGTGAGATGGTCCAGACAATACCGGACCAGTGGGTCGCGCTCCAGCCGATCCTGCTCGATGGTGTCGTGGCAAGTCTCACAGATCCCGTATGTCCCCTTATCGACGCGGTCCAGGGCGGCGTCTACTTGCTCCAACAGTTCGCGAAATTGGGCTGCATCACCCTTTTGCGCAATGGCCGTCTGGAGGCGACGTCGCCTGTCAAGAAGCTGCTTTTGAACTTCGCTTTCAATCCCAAGTGTCGACATGATGACCTCTTACGCAATGATCTCAACACTTTGATTTCATGGCTATCCGAAAGGTGTCATTAAATTTTTGCCAAGGAATGTTGCTGAGCTCAGGCTACAATGCCTGCTATCCACATCAGGAGCGTGCATGAAGCGTGTAACTGGTATCGGCGGAATTTTCTTCAAATCTGAAAATGCAGAGAAGCTTTATGGCTGGTATGAGAAGCACCTCGGCATACAGCGCATGCCGGGCAACGGCGTCGCATTCGAGTGGAAGGAGGCGGAGACCGGCGCAACTGGATACACCCTTTGGTCACTTTTTCCGAGAAGCACAAAGTACTTCGATCCCAGCAGCGCCAGCTTCATGGTGAACTATCGAGTGGAAGACTTGGACGCGCTGCTCGCGTTGTTGAAGCAGGAGGGCGTCGAGATCGAAGACCGCCGCGAAGACTCCGAGTATGGACGGTTCGCGTGGATCATGGACCCTGAAGGCAATCGCATAGAGCTTTGGGAGCCGCCAAAGCCGTAGGCGTCTGGAATCCGATTAACGCGAACAGCTAATTTACTGACCCGCCGGGCACCATTTGCGGATCCAACTTGATCTCGCCAAAAGCCTTTTCATAGTTCTCGACATTCTGGCGCAGGATCATCAACAACGCTTTCGCCTGCTGCGGACTGACATAGACACTCTGGAAGTTGGAAACCTCGACCAACTCCGGCGTCTGCTGCTGTAGGCGTCCAAAGGTCAGCAGGAAATCCCACACGGATACGTGTATCTGCACGCTGTTGGCATAATTCTCGCGATATTCAGGCGCGTTAGTGAGCTTTACATTTGGTTGCGGAGGAAAAGACATAATGGCGTTCTCTCTTTTATTGTGCAGAATTCAAGAATTTGAAGATGGGTGCCAAAAAACTAAAACGACTGGTTTGTTGGTGCGAAAGGGGGGACTCGAACCCCCACGGTGTTACCCGCCAGATCCTAAGTCTGGTGCGTCTGCCAATTCCGCCACTCTCGCATGCTCTCATTGTAATAGATGAAGTCCTTGGCGCTATATGCCATTCTCCCGTTTGACGCGTCACTCGCCTCGATATATCGTTTGTGCGTCCGCTTGCCCCTAAATTCCTTCACTTCTGATCGGAGTTCCAATGATTGCTCTTAAGCGATTCAGTGTGTTCGTCCTGCTGCTCGCGAGCAGTTCGTTTATTTTTGCTCAAGATAGCAAGCCTGCGCCCAAAACCACTGCGGTAAAGCCGGGAGCAGCGGTAAAGACGGCCACTGCCGCTAATAAGCCTGCCGGTTCTCAGCTGCCTACTCTGAAGTTCGACAAATTCAAGCTGGCCAACGGACTCGAAGTCATCGTGAGTGAAGACCACCGTCTTCCGATGGTTGCCGTGAATCTCTGGTATCACGTAGGCCCGGCGAACGAGCGTCCCGGACGCACCGGCTTCGCGCATCTCTTCGAGCACATGATGTTCTCCGGCTCAAGGCACGTTCAAGGACCCAAGGGCGAGCGCGCGCATTTCAAGGTGCTCTCCGGCGCCGGCGCAACCAACATCAACGGTTCCACAGACTTCGACCGCACTAACTATTTT
>JAOAPL010000394.1 GCA_025462925.1 Acidobacteriaceae bacterium | reverse complement strand
GACCGATGGCACCACGCCGAACTGATAAAGAAAGCCGGCGCGGAGCTGGGGATTGAGCGAGAGCTCGAATAGAAAGACCATCACGTTCATCGCAATCAGGAAATATGTGACGAACGGAGTGGTTGTCCTGGGAGCGTCATCGCGTAAAGGGATCATTGGGCGGCTTGCTTGGAAATATAAACTTAACGAAGTCTGATGCTCTTAGCCTGCGTTTGCAGCAAACATCTCTCATCACCGATCGGGCAACGATGAAATTGAAGATAACAGAAGCTACCTCATGAATGGAGTACTAATCATAGACAAGCCTGCGGGAATCACCTCGCATGACGTTGTCCATCGCGTCCGCCGCATCGCCCAGGAGCGCTCCATCGGGCACTTGGGAACACTGGATCCTATGGCGACAGGCGTCCTTCCGCTGGTATTAGGAAAGATGACTCGCCTTGCGCAGTTCTATCTCCACAGCGAGAAAGCTTACGAAGGGACGATTTGCTTCGGCATCGCTACCGATACCTATGACGCCGAAGGCGAACCAGTCGGCGAATGCGGACCGGTAGATTTCAGCGCGGGTGAATTGGAATCTGCCATGGCCGAGTTCCGCGGCGATATAGAGCAGATGCCGCCGCCGTTCTCCGCCAAGAAGATAAACGGAGTCCCAGCCTACAAGCTCGCGCGGAAGAAACAAGAAGTTGAACTGAAGCCCGTTCGAGTCGAAGTCAGGGAACTCGAGCTACTGAGCTTCCGGACGGGACAGCTGCCAACAGAAAACGCTTCCGCGCTTCAGGAACCCCTTCGGGGCAAAACAGTCGGATTTGCCGATATCCGGGCGAGGGTGAGCTCCGGCACTTACATCCGGTCGCTCGCTCACGATCTGGGCAAGCGCCTGGGCGTTGGAGGACACCTGATGTCCCTCCGCCGCACCCAAGTCGGAGAATTCTGTCTCGACCATGCGATCAGCCTGGACGCGCTTGCAGACCGCGCCGCAGCCGGAGAATTTTCCAACTGCCTGATCCATCCGCGCCAACTGTTGCCGGAGATGCCATCGGTCACCGCCACAGAAGAACAGATGGCAAAGATCAGGCATGGCAATGCAGTCAACCTCGCAGAATTCAGCGAGGCAAAGTTGGTCAAAGTGTTTATGGGTCAAGGGGAACTGGTCTCAATCGCAAGCCGGATAGCGGGAACGCTGTTTCAACCCCAGCTCGTACTTCTGAAGCAATGAGCCCTGGCACAAGACGAACTCCAATACCTCGCCTGATGCGGTAATCGCCTCTAGCGAGTAGAATGCGCGCACCAAGGAGATTCCTATGGCACGGCGCTGTGTGATCGTTACTTTCCTGCTGTTCAACTCGATTTTCCTCTGCTCGACTCAAGCACAACAGGTCACAAGCGAAAACGTCATTCAGGGCGCGGAGCTAAATGATGGACTCAGACATTTGGGGCTTTGTGATGCCCAAGGTCAACTCTATAGACAGAGTGGCGGAAGGGGCCGTTCAGTTATGCGCGTAGCGCGTGATGGCTCCACGCTGGTTTTCACGATTCCAGGCCCTGAAGGCGTCATGGGAGTTGTCGCGCCGGCTATTCCAGGATTGTCCGTTCTGGATACTGGATTCTCGCCAACAGAGGGTTTATTCCGCCAGGTGTTGCGCTTCGACGGCGAAGGCAAAGTGGTCGCTCAGCACCGCGTCCATGTTGATTTCAACCCGACGGCAATGGCCATAACTTCCTCTGGTAATACCGTCATCGTGGGTTATCGCATGGAGAACGACGCGCGACAATACGTCGGCTCCGTTCTTGACGGCACAGACCGAGTCTTAAAGTCGTTTGACTTTCCGCCAGTTTCTGCAAGTGAGAGGGACTGGGGCTTTGGGCGGATAGTGGGAGGGGACGGTGTCGCTTACTTCGTTCCTGATTCCGCAACCGGGCCAATCTATTCCATCACCGACTCGGGAAATGTCAAAGCAAGTCCAATTGCTCCACGTAGCGGCACCCACCATCACAAGTGGATACTCGGCCAAGGGGTCGCGGTAGAAGAATACGAGATGCGGAGCGAAGCCGTACCAGGTCTCGTCTTCTTCGATATTTATGATCTTAGTTCGGGAAAGAAGCTAGGCACGAAGATGCTGTCACGACCGGTCGGATTTGCCGTCGCATGTTACCTCGGCGAAGACGTCAGCGTTCTGGCTCACAGCGGCAAGGCTTCTCCCGCGATTAAGCTCCTCACAGTCAAGCTGGAAGATGTAGGCGATAGAAGTATCGGCAAACCATGACAGCCATGGCTTTCAGCTCTTGCCGATTCTCAACGTCCGATAACAGATATTATGTACAATTGGATTTCTGCCCAACAAACATGCCTGTATCACGATGGCTTGCCAGCCAATAAGCGGTCTAACTCCGCCCGAAACTCCTCGACCGCCGCTACCCTCTCTGGTGTCGCATCGACGATTTCGGCCTTGTTTTGGAAAACTTTGCGTCCGTCTTTTGTAGTCAGCACGCCGATCGAGTCGCCCATCTTCCAGCCCGCCGCTCCGAGCATCTTGAAGCCTTGTGCGCTCGGCTGCAACATGGCCATTATTTCGCCACGGCTCACGCCAAGCATGTTCGGAAATCGTTCGAATGTGTGGAGGTCAAATCCTGCTACGTACAATCGTTGCAGGATTTCGGCGGGGTCGGACATTTAGGTGGCTTGCTATAAAACTACATCTTGTAGCGGCCGAGGTCGTCGTCGTTCAGGTTTTCGAGCAGCTTACGCATCTCTTCGCTGGAAGTCTTGTCAGAGATCACGCTGGCCTGTTTTGACGACTTCAGCACTCCGTCATCCACAAAGATCGGGCAATCCATCCGGAGCGCAAGCGCAAGGGCGTCCGAAGGCCGCGAATCGACGCTGATGGTCCTGCCATCGCGTTCCATCCAAATGACCGCGAAGAACGTATCGTCGCGCAATTCACTGACTACGACTTTATGGATACGGGTATCGAGGCCCATCAGCAGGTTCTTGATCAAGTCATGCGTCATGGGACGCGGCGTGGTGACCTTCTCGATCTCCAGGGCGATGGCATTGGCTTCGTAAATCCCCACCCAAATGGGCAGGACTCCGTCGCCGCCTACGTCCTTGAGCACCACAATGGGCATGTTCGTGACCGGATCCATCATCAGCCCGCGAATCTTCATTTCGATTTCCATTGTGTGCCCCCTGTTTCGATTCCGTGTTCGATTCCCTTTTCTAAAACCTAAATTACCATTTCGCCAACTAGGCTGTTCGGCAGCGCCTTCGTGATTCGCACATCCACATAGCTGCCCACTGCAGGTTGGATTAGCGCCGAGGTCGTAAAGTTGACAGTTTTATTTTGCGAATGCCGGCCAAGCATCTGCCCGCGAGCCTCGTTCCGACCTTCAATCATTACTTGAGCTACTTCGCCTAAATGCCTCTGATAATTGGTGCTCTGAATCTGCCGCTGACGCTCAAGCAGCACCGCCAATCGCTTCGATTTCTCTTCTTCCGGAATACTGTCCTGCATGCGAATGGCTGGCGTGTTTGGCCTGGCTGAGTATTTAAAGGCAAAAACGGCGTCGAATTGAACTTCTTCGAGAAGCGTGATCGTCTGCTCAAAGTCTTCTGTTGTCTCACCCGGAAATCCCACGATGATATCCGTGCTGATGCTGATGTGTCGTTTAGATGCCTTCATCCATGAGATTCGTTCGAGATACTGTTCGCGGGTGTATTCGCGCAGCATTGCCTTAAGCAGGCGCGATGATCCACTCTGAACCGGTAGATGCACGTGGTCGCACAATCTCGGTTCAGATTCGATCGCCTCGACGATGTCGAGGGTGAAGTCACGCGGATGCGAGGTGGTAAAGCGGACGCGGCGAATACCTGAAACTTGTGCCACCGCCAAAAGTAAGCCGGCAAAGGTCAATTCCCCGCTCGGATCTTTAAAGGAATTTACATTCTGCCCAAGGAGTTGAATGTCGGTATAACCGGAATCCGCCATCCGCTTGGCTTCCGCCAATACAGATTGCGACGTTCGGCTGCGCTCTTTCCCGCGCGTGTAAGGCACTACGCAGTATGCACAAAATTTGTCGCAGCCCTCGATGATGGTGATGTAACCACGATGTTTATTGGTGCGGGCAGTGAATTCAGTATCGAAGGTCTGATCAGTCCGCCGATCATCCAAACCGGTGACCCGGTTGTTCCCTGCTTCCAATTGGACCAGCATCTGAGGCAGATTCCGGTAGGAGGCTGAGCCCGCAACGAGGGAGACATATGGCGCGCGCTCGAAGATCTTTTCGCCTTCCTGCTGCGCGACGCACCCGAGCACACCAAACTTCTTGCCCTGTTTTTGGTATTTTTTGTAATCGGAGAGGCGATTGAAAACCTTTTGCTCGGCTTTATCGCGGATCGAGCAGGTGTTATAGAGCACGAGGTCGGCTGCTTCGACGGTATCTACCTGGGCGTATCCTTCGTTGATGAGCGTTCCAATGACTTTTTCCGAGTCATGGACGTTCATCTGGCAGCCAAAAGTCTCCAGATAAAACTTCTTTTCCTGGATCGGCTCAACGACCGGCTCATTGACTCGTTCAATGACCGGCTCAATCTTTGTCTCAATCTCTGGCATTCAAGCTCAGTATATCGCAGCAGAGAGTCAGCTATGTCAGATTCGTGCAATGAATGCGCGCCGATTTGAGTTGAATGGCCTGGAGAGCAAGAGCTTAAGTGACGACCGAGTTCAGCGCGTCATCGAGCTTAGGAAAGACTTCAAACAATCTCAGCACCCCGGTGATCTTCAAAGTCTGCGAGGCCGCATGAGGCACTGCCACAAGTTTCAGACTGCCGCCTTGCTGCTTCACTTGTGTCAGACTGCGAACCAGCACTCCAATTCCGCTTGAGTCCAAGCTGGTGACCTTGGACATCTCCACCACAATGTGCGGTTGGCCCGAGCGAATACCCTCTTCCACTTTCAAGCGAAACGAATCCACGGCGGTACCCGCGCGCATGGCACCTTCCAAGATAATTACTTTCGCAGAATTATTCGCAGGCTGGCCCATGAGATCCCCCATTAGATTTTCCCGATTGTACAGACATCAGCGGTGGAAAAAACAAAAGAGGGCGCCGAAGCGCCCTCTTTACACATCAGTGCTGCTTATTGTTCAGTCCATTCCGGAAGGCGACCTGGTGTCCACGGCGCTCCCACTTTCTCCATCTGCTGTTCCAGTTGCGCTGTTTCGGCAGCAATCGCCTTCAGCTTTGCCAATTCGCCGGCGAAGTCCTGCGCGGCAATCGCATAGTCGTCACGGTGCGTTTGCGTCGGACGAGCTGTGGAATGACGCTCGTCTCCAACGATATTGCTGACGCGATCGCCTATGGATGGAGGCGCATTTTCCTGGCGCGCTCGAAGGATGCTGTCACCCTTCAAAGCGATGGTGACCTCTCGAATCCGCTTCTCGATCTCGTCGGCTTTGCTGATCAACGCAGTGGTGTCGGCTGGAGTGTCGCGCAGGGCACGACGTATCGCCTTCAACTTTGTTGTCAACTCGGTGTCAGCCGAGATCGCACCGGATACCGCCCGGTCTAACCTGGCCACCTTCATCTGGAATTCAGAGAGTGCAGCCCGGTCGTCTTGGGACATCTTGTCCCATCCGGTCACATAGACATTGAAGCTTTGTGGCGTAGACAGGTCCGCCCATTTGCCATCGATTTTCTTCGACAATTTGACCGAGTATTTGCCCGGCATCACCAATGGGCCGACTGCACCGAAGTCCCACGGAAATATTTCATCGTTGTCACGCGATTCCGGCGCCAACTCCGACGGCGGATACCGCAAGTTCCACGCCACGCGATTGATCCCCGAGGCATTCGTTGCAGGAATACGACGGACGATATTCCCCGAACTATCGCTAACCGTCATCCATAGCGACGGAGCCTCTGCTTCGGCTTCAGTGCGCAGTTCGTCACTCGTCGGATACTTCAGAGTGGGATACGCGCTGCCGTCATTCTTTTTCGCGGCCTTCTTTTCTGCGTCCTGCCGCTGCTCTTTGAGTGTCTTGTATTTGTCCTTCAAGTAATAGGTGAAAATTGCGCCATAAGGCGGATTGTCAGCGGAGTAGAGCGACTCGCCCAAATGCGCCTTGCTCCGTCCACCCAACGGGAAACTCTCCAAGTACATCAGGGTGTCCTTCACCGGCATCAGCGTGCTCTCCTGCTGGATGGTCTCCGGCTTGAACATGCGCAATGGCGTAATGTCATCAAGAACATAGAATCCGCGGCCATAGCTGGCGAGAATGAGATCGCCTTCGCGCTTGTGGATCACGATGTCCCGCACGGCGATTGTGGGCAGTCCACCCTTGAGTTGAACCCACTTCGTGCCGCCATCGATGGTGAACCACAGACCGAACTCTGTGCCTACGAACAGAAGCTTGGGATTGACGTAATCTTCAGCAATGGCAAAGACGGTGCCATTCTCCGGCAAGTTCGCCGCGATGGACGTCCACGTCTGCCCGGCATCAGTGCTCTTCAAGAGATAAGGCTTGAAGTCCCCGTTCTTGTGATTATCAAAGGCCGCATAGACTGTGCGGTCGTCATGATTAGAAGTGGCAAGGCGGCTTACATATGTGCCATCGGGAACGCCGGGGAATTTCTCCAGCTTCCGCCATGCGCTACCGCCGTTCTCGGTCACCTGGATCAGGCCGTCGTCAGTGCCTACATACAACACGCCTTCTTTTTTCGGTGACTCCGCAAGCGCGACGATATTTCCGTAGAACGAAGTAGAAGTGTTCTTTGCTACCGCATCGGGTCCCCAGATTTTTCCCATGACCGGCAGCTTGTCGCGATCTATCTGCCGGGTGAGATCTGGACTGATGGCTTTCCACGTATCGCCGCGATCCTCGCTGCGGAAGAGTCGGTTCGCTGCAAAGTAAAGTCGCGTGTGCTGATGTGGACTAATGATGATGGGTGAATCCCAATTCCATCGCAGCGGAGCTTCGCTCTTTCCTGGTTGCGGCTGGATGCCGAGCTTTTCGCCGGTGCGCCGGTCATGACGCACGATGCCGCCATATTGGGATTCCGCATAGATGGTGTTCGGATCTTCTGGATCCACTTGCGAGCGGAAGCCATCACCACCGGTGGTGATGAACCAATCAGAATTCAAAATGCCGGACCCGCTTATTGTCCGCGACGGTCCGCCCAAAGAGTTGTTGTCTTGGGTGCCACCATAGATGTAATAGAAGGGCTTTGAATTATCAACAGCCACGTCATAGAACTGTGAGAGTGGCATATTGCTCTTCCAATGCCATGTGGCAGCGCGGTCATAACTCTCAAACATTCCGCCATCGCAACCAACCAGGAAGTAGTTGGTGTCGTTCGGATCGATCCACATCACGTGACTATCAACGTGCTTGTACTTTTCCGTCATGCGATGCAGCGTCTTGCCGCCATCGTCTGAGATCTGGATAAGCGTGTTCATGACATAAATGCGGTCCGGATTCTTCGGATCCACATATATGTTGGCGTAGTACATAGCGCCTTGATCGAAGTCGTTGCGCTTTTCCCAATTCGCACCGCGATCGCGCGAGCGATAGATACCACCCTTCTTGTTCGCCGCTTCAATGGTTGCGTAAATCAGGTTCGGATCGGTTGGAGAGATTGCCAGCCCGATTTTTCCCATCTCTTCGGTCGGCAAGCCGGATTTCAATTTGTTCCATGTCGCGCCGGCGTCGGTGGATTTATAGATTGCGCTTTCAGGCCCACCATCGATCATCGTCCAAACATGGCGACGCCTTTGATATGCGCTGATATACATAATGTCAGGATTGGAAGGATCAATGATAACGTCGTTGACGCCC
>JAOAPL010000375.1 GCA_025462925.1 Acidobacteriaceae bacterium | reverse complement strand
ATCAGCACCAATCTGGCCGACAAAGGCAAAGGCGACAAGGAACTCGAACGTATCGCGCAGGCGACAGGCGGGCGGGCATTTTTCCCATTCAAGATCCAGGACGTTTCCAACGCCTTCTCTGAAATACAGGAAGAGCTTCGCAGCCAATATGCGTTGGCCTACAAGCCTGCGGATTTCACCGCCGATGGGCGATATCGGTCGATCGACATTTCCTCGCGGAATAACAAGCTGAGAGTGCGTTCAAGGAAGGGATACTTCGCGCCAAAGTCGTAAAACCAGTTTCTGGTTTCTCGTTTCTCGTAAAGGCGCGTGTTGCTCCTTCGATTAGTAATGAGCATAAAAAAAGGCCGCCGCCTTGGCTGTTGTGACAGCTTTCGGTTCTTAACGAGAAACTAGAAACGAGAAACTAGAAACGCCTCACGATTTTGGAGCGTAATAGCCTTTGCGGGCTTGGATTTTGCCGCTCTTGGCGTGGAGCTCAAGCTGACGGAACTTGCCGTCGCGCTTCTGGTTGATGGGTGAGTATCCAATGTTGTACTGGCTGCGCAGTTCGGCGGAGATTTGATCGAATGCTTGCTGGAGTTTGTCCGCACGCGACCCCACGTCGATGGTGCGTCCACCGGTTTCTTCGGTGAGCTTGCGCATCTCTCGATCGCCGCTATAACCGAATCCACCGTAAAAACCGCGGTCGGCGATGAGCAGCACGTAGCAGATGGTATCGGATTTCTGTGCGGCTTCAATCGCGTCCTGAATCTTGAGCTTGCTGCCTATGTCCTCGCCATCAGTAAGAATGATCATGGCTTTCCGTCCCACTTCGCGGGCTAGTTTTTCGTCGGAGGCAAGAAACACAGCATCATAGAGCGCGGTACCCCGCGGACCATTACCACTGGTGGGAATAGGGCCGCCACCCATGCCGGGAACTCCGGTGCTGGCTCCGCCCGTGTTGATACGCACGCTATTCAGCGCGCGGGCGAGTTCTCTTGATGAGTTGGTGAAATCCTGCACCAGTTCCACGTTCACGTCGAAATTGATGACGAAGGCCATGTCTTTTTGGCGGAGCACTTGTTTCAGGAATTCGCCGCCCACTTGCTGTTCCATGGGCAAGACGTTCTGCTGGCTTCCGCTCGTGTCGATAAGGATTCCCAGGGTCAGCGGAAGATTGGTTTCAGCGGAAAAATATTTGATCTTCTGAAGAACGCCGTCCTCTTTGACCTCGAAGTCGTCTTTAGTGAGACCGGGAAGAAGCGCGCCGTGTTTGTCTTTTACGTTGAAGAAGATGTTAACGACGCTGACGTCCACCTTAAAGGTGTCCAGCGGCTCCTGCTGGCTCTGTTGCGGCGGAGGAGGAATCGATTGGGGAGGAGTTTGTGCCAGCGCGGCGCTGACCAGCAATATGGCCAGAGCTGCGGACGTTCCCAGAGACGCCATCCGCGAAACCGCGGTGCGACGCAATTGATTGAATCTACTTGCCATGCCAGCCATCATATTTATTTGGTAATCTTAACCTTACAACACAGTTTATAGACTTTAGACGCGCTAAATAATAATCCAGTGCCATAGAGTGGGAGCGAAAGTGCATTCGACCCGAAAGTCTTTCCGAATTACGGCTTTAGCTATTATCCTCGCTTTCGCGGCGATGGTGGGTACTGCGCTGTTTGCCCAGCAGCAGATACCCGACGCACCCTCAGCCACCCGGCCACCTCCGCCCAGCTTCCCCGCCGGAACCAAGCCGGCTCCAGCCAATCAGCCACGTCCGGATTCCTCCTCCTCAGACAATGGCAACGACGGAAATGGAACGACGCAGGCGGCGGCAGACCGGGGTGAATCGTCTTCGTCGTCGCCTTCAGACGTGCAGGGCCCGCCCCGCCAGCGCCCAAGAGGAGCTGACGACGATGGCCGGGACCAGTTCAGGATCAGCGTTGGCGTGAACTTTGTGACCGTGCCGGTCACCGTCAAAGACGAGGAAGGACGTTTGGTTCCGGGCCTTCTGCGAAAGGATTTTGCCATTTACGAGAACGGCGCGTCGCAGCCATTGAAGCTCTTCACCAGCGATCCGTTTCCGCTGTCGGCGGCATTGATCATCGACCAGGGAATGTCAGACACGGCAATGAAGAAGATCAACGATTCCCTGCCCGCTATCACCGGAGCCTTCAGCCAATTCGATGAGGTCGCGCTATATACCTACGGCGATACAGTGCAAAAGGTAAGTGATTTCAACGCTGTCAGCGACCAACTCACGGGAAATCTTCGCCGGGTAAAACGGAGAGGCGCCACGGGCGGTGTCCCTGTGGTTTCAGGCCCAATGGCAGCGGGCCCTACAGTGAACAACCACCCTCTGGATCCCGGCACTCCCCAAGTCCGCACTCCGATAAAAGAAGACCGCGTGCTGAATGATGCAGTCCTGCGGGCAGCTTTAGACTTGAGCAGGCGCACGCCATCACGAAGAAAGATTATTTTCATCATCAGCGACGGCAAAGAAGAGGGCAGCAATGCCAGTTACAACGATGTGCTGAAGGTGTTGCTCTCGCATGAGATTGCTGTCTATGGCATTGGCGTGGACTCAGCGGCGATCCCCGGCTACAACAAGGCGTCCAAGTTGCACCTGCCGTTCACGGCCTATGGAAATATTCTGCCGAAATATTCGTCAGCGACCGGTGGCGAATATTTCGCGGAGTTCACGCGGAGGGCGATCGAGGACACGTATTCCCGGGTGACCGAAGTAGCCCGCAACCAGTACACGCTGGGATACACCATGCGGGCGACCGCTGCGAGCAATTACCGGACGATCGAAGTGCGGGTAAAACGGCCGGGATTGAAGGTCTATGCCAAGGACGGGTATTATCCACTTCCCCCGCAGCGGTCAAATACACAGCAATAAGCGCTCTCGAGTGCATGTGACTTTAGTAAGCCAGCAATAGGCAGAATACGTTTGAAGACCGCATGACAGGCGGTAGAATGAAGTCGCTGCTATTTCCATTGTGATATAAAGAATTACTTAGCAGAGTTTCTGTTTCGGAATCCCCTCGCGTCAGCACTTCGTCTTCGTGTCTGCGCGACCCGACTGAGGCAAAGGTCTTGAGTTTCATCAACTTCGCGGCACGAGAAATAAACTGCAAGATCGTCTATTACGGCGCTGGCCTTGGTGGCAAGACCACCAACCTGCAGGTTATTTTTGACAAGACCGGTGACAAACAAAAGGGCAAGATGATCTCGCTTGCCACCGAAAGTGACCGTACCCTCTTCTTCGATTTCCTTCCACTAGATCTAGGCACAGTGCGCGGATTCAAGACGCGCTTCCACCTTTATACCGTCCCCGGACAGGTCTTCTACGATGCCAGTCGCAAGCTGATCCTGCGCGGCGTGGACGGCGTAGTCTTCGTCGCCGATTCCCAGGAAGAGCGCATGGACGCCAACCTGGAAGCGCTCGACAACCTTCAGGACAACCTCAAAGAGCACAACTACGAACTCGCCAAAATCCCCTACGTTTTGCAATTGAATAAGCGCGATCTTCCGAATGTCCTGCCTGTGGACGCACTGAAAAAAGAACTCCTGAAAAAAGGTGAGCCTGTATTTGAGGCCGTCGCCTACAGCGGCACCGGCGTCTTCGAGACCTTGAAGGAAGTGGCGCGCCAGGTGTTGGTGGAATTGAAAAAGGGCTAGTTCAATCCCAAATACTTAGCTTGAAGTTCTAATCAATCCCTTACGCCAGTCATTCCGTTCGAGCCATGATTGACACCGTGTGTATCGACAGTCCGGAGGCCCTTTCAAGATTCGTCTTTCAAGTGGATCGCCTCCACGATGCGCTTCTGCATGAAGCCGTCTTGCTCCACCCAGGTTACGTGGATCAAGACAGGAAGATGTGGGGGGACGCAGAGCTCCCAAACACAAGACTACTGTTTCAGTCGCAGTCTCCGGATTTTTCTGCTGTGCAGGTGAATCTTAGCGGCATCACCCGATTTCGGCTCGATCCACAGCTTGAGTTTCAACTAGAAGCCGAATTCGACGAGGATGAATTGGTCTTCTACCCCTCGGGCAAGTCAAATGCAGATCGGTCTGAAATTCGCGCTGCTCACGGTGAATACAAGATTCTTGGGCAACAGTTTCTGGGCAGCGAATATAAGCTAGCTCATTCTCCTGAGTAGAAAAAACTGATAAGAAATCCCACGTTCAATCCGCAAAGCCTTGCGGCGCTGTAAACCCTCCAACCTCTCGTGCTAGCAACTCCGCAAAAGTGATGGTCGTTGCGTCCTCCCAATAAGGTCCCATGATCTGTATCCCAACCGGCAGGCCTGATTGTGTTCGGCCTACTGGTGCGACCGTGGCTGGGCAACCTGTGAGTGTAGCGGGAGCAATCCAGTTGATCAGATCCATATATCGACGCGCGCCAGCCGACGTTGCAATCGATCGCCGGTCTTGCGGCTCGCTATGATCATGCGGGAACGCCGCCGAGAACGCGACGGGTGAAAGAAAAACATCAATCTCATTGAAGTAGGCCTGCCACTGCCCGCGATATACGAGTCGGCGGAAGTTTTGTTTTTGCCAATCCGCAAATGAGCTGAGAGCGCCTGAGTTTGCACTCTCCATCACGCTGGCGAATTCTTTGCGCTGCCTCTCTTGCTCCTCCGCGGGAGCCGTGCTGTAGAAGAACGCTTCAAGATGAAAGAGGTAAGTGCGCAGCAATTCCGCAGACTGCACACCAGTGGGCCATCCGGGTCTCAGCTTGACTCCGGCACGGGTCAAAGTATCGAGTGTCTTTTCCAAAAGCGTCTTGACCTCCGGTGTAGGCGGAGCGAACGGATCGTCGAGAACATATCCCACTCGAAAATCTTTCAGACTTCTGGCGCGCGGAGCAGGCAGCTCCCATTTCCATGCCTTAGCGTCCCAGCCTGTTGGACCGCCGAGCACTTTCATTGCGGCGAGCAGATCGCTTGCGCTGCGTGCGATAGGACCAGCGACAGCCAGCAGTGTTGAGAAATCGGGCGCGCCAGATTCGCCTCCCGGCAGATGCCCCCGCAGGTTCACCAGATCCAGAGTTGGCTTGTGTCCGAAGATTCCGCAGAAGTGTGCGGGAACGCGGATGGAACCACCGATGTCGCTGCCTACGCTCAGATATCCGAGACCGGCAGCCAACGCTGCAGCCGTGCCTCCGGAAGATCCGCCAGGTGTCCTTTTTGTGTCCCAAGGATTATTGGTGGTGCCGTAGATTGAATTGTATGTCTGCCAATCTCCAAGATTGATGGGGACATTAGTAGCGCCAATCAACACCGCGCCTGCGGCCAACAACCGATCCACCACTTCTGAGTTCCTGGGAGCTTTGGAGTTACGAAGAGGAGGAATACCCCAAGTGCAGGGATGGCCAGCTACGGCAAAACTTTCTTTGACGTGAATAGGGACGCCATGAAAAACCCCCAGCGAACGGCCTTGGGATTGGGCCTTGTCTGCTTTCGTCGCCTGGAGCAATGCGTCTTCGCGAAGCTGATAGGCGAATGCATTGAGCTGAGGGTTGTAGCGGTCGATGCGCTGGAAGGCCCGGTTTGTGAGTTCGACGGACGAGACTTCCTTTTTCCGAATGGCATCCGCCGCCTGCAGTGCGGAAGCAAAATCAAGGTCGTGGGCAGGCGCGCCTGAGGGAGCTGTTGTCATCGTGTCCTCACGGTTGCGAGCGCCCAGTTCAGAAATCTTTAGCTCAGGTAGCGCGTTGGCTGCAATTGCGAGCGGCAAGGTAGCGAGAAAGTCACGTCGATCCATCGCGAAATCCTATCTGGCGTTCATGAACGGTGCAACAGAATTGGAAATAACAATATTCGGTGTGTGAAAGAACTGTAACCGCGAAAACTCTCCTGCTACTCCGCGTTTCCAACACGCGCGGTCTAGGCTATGTGACTGCGTTCGTCGTCCAATAGGAGGGTTACACCGTGTGCAGAAGCAACGCTCGCCCACTCATTGCTTCGCAATGAATGGGACCCTTATGTATAGCCTATGAGTGGGTACCCGGCCGAGTCGGAAGAATTTCTGTCCGGTTGATTTATTTCGGTTCCATCTGGGCCGCAAATGTTTGCGCGACGATCTTTCCATCGTGGATCAGGAACGTATCGGTGCAGAACGGGGCGTTGTAATGTGCCGAATTTGCCGACCACAGGATGTACGCTAACTCGCCTTCAACAATTTGCTTCGCCAGGTTAACCGTGGTCGAGCCGGGTGGAAATATGTTCTCAGAAATTTGCGAGAAGAGTGACCGTATCTGCGCGTGGCCTTTGAGTGTGCCGTCTCGAGTGATGAGCACCGCATCATCGGCATAGTCGACCATAATCTCATCGACATCACCGGCCCCGAAAGCTTGCCAATGATGACGCAACGTCTTTTCGGTCTGTTCACTGATACCTAAAACCACACTCGCTCCTTAACAATGGTTACCGCTTCGGGGTTCACATTTTTATGCGCGCCTCACTGGGGCACGGCGCTCCAGCGGCCTGCCATCGTTTCACTTTCGCGGAGAATTCGTCATGGGACATGGGAACCGGGTTACGTCCCTCTCCGGGAGCCCAACCCCACGCCACCAGTTTGTCTTCCGTCAGGTGCTCGACCAGTTGATTGAGATTGCGATTCTTGTTTTGCTTCGGGTCCTTGATCGAACGACAAATCTGCGCGTCGCTGAGGCCCTGCCAGATCATCGGCGTAGCTGGCGGTGGAAGCCCCCAATTTGGCGCGCCGGGTGGCAAATGCGCACCGGAGAGGTTGTGGTCCTGATGGCAGGTGCTGCACTTTTCAGCGGTCACACCGTGGCCATCAGGGCCACGCCGCACGTTCATGGCGTGCTGATGTCCGTCGTCACCCTGGCGCGGAAAATCACCGCGAGAGTGGCAGTTCATACAGCGCGGATGCCGCAACACGGAGACAAACTCGACAAATAACGCGCCGTCGCCTTGTGCCGGTGCAGCGGAAGAGGTCATCTTGCCTGCCGTATTTCCCGCAGCGGTGGTTGAGCGTGTTACCGACATCGCGCCGGCAAAAATCAGGACCGACATCCCGACCGCGACGATGGGAAACCCCGATTGCAAATGCTTCATACGGCCTCCGTCATACGGATCGGCAGCTTGCGGATCCGCTTCCCGGTCGCGGCGAACACTGCATTCGCGATCGCCGGAGCCGCGCAGGGCACGCCTGGCTCGCCAATGCCGCCTGATTTCTCCTGACTCTCCAGAAGGTGGGTTTCGACCACCGGGCATTCGTTGATCCGCATCACCGGAAAAGTGTGAAAGTTCGTTTGCTGCAGGCGCCCTTTCTCAAACGTGAGTTCCTGGAAGAGAGCCGCCGACGCGCCATAGATCGCGCCGCCTTCGATCTGCGCAGCGATGATGTTCGGGTTCACGTATCGCCCGCAGTCCACCGCACAGACAACCCGGTGAACTCGAACTTTGCCGTCTTGAACGGAGACTTCAGCCACTTGCGCGACATAACTTTCGAAAGAGGAATGTACCGCGATACCCTGGGCGTGCCCTTTCGGCAGTGGCTTGCCCCAGCCTGCCTTTTCCGCAGCCAGGTCGAGAACTGCCAGGTGACGCGGATGTTTTTGCAAGAGCGCACGCCTGAAGCGGTAGGGGTCTTTGCGTGCGAGACCAGCCATTTCATCGATGAAGCACTCGGTGGCGAAAGCAGTGTGAGAGTGTCCCACTGATCGCCACCACTGAACCGGAACTCCGACTTGAGTCTGGTGATACTCAACCGCCAGGTTTGGGATTGCGTAGGGGAGATCGTCAACTCCCTCGACCGATGCGGGATCGTATCCCTTTTTCGCGATCATGCTCTCGAACGGCGTTCCCGCCATAATCGATTGACCAACAAGTCGCGATCTCCAGCTCACCGCGCTCCCCACCTCGTCAACGCCGCCAGCGATTGCATGCAGAAATGCCGGGCGGTACCAACCGCCGTGCATATCATCTTCGCGCGTCCAAACTATTTTGACTTTGACCGGAGCGCCCGCAGCTTTGGCCACCTGTACCGCTTCAACAACGAAATCCGAATGCGGGTTCGCACGACGGCCGAAGCCGCCTCCAAGAAACGTCGTATGGATTTGGACCTTCTCATTCGCAAGGCCCGCGACTTTCGCTGCGTTGCCGCGGTCGACGGTCTGGAACTGCGTTCCCGTCCAGATCTCGCAAGAGTCCGCCCGCAGATCCACTGCGCAGTTCAACGGCTCCATCATCAGATGGGAGAGATAGGGGACTTCGTAAACCGCTTCGAGCTTCTTTGCCGCCTTCGCGAATGCCGCATCGGGTTCGCCTTCAAGACGAATACTCTTGCCCGGCGTTTTTGCCTGTTCACGGAACTGCTGCATCATCTGCTTGGTGTTGAAGGTGAGCATCGCGCCTTCGTCCCAATCGACGCGAAGCGCGTCACGCGCCGTTTTTGCCTGCCAGAAGGTGTCCGCGACCACGGCGACGCCGGTGGGTACCGCGACAATCTTGCGGACACCGGGCATGGTGCGCGCGCGGGAATCGTCGAAGCTCTTCATCGTCGCACCGAAGATGGGTGGCCGCGCAATCACCGCGGTCAACATTCCCGGCATCTTGACGTCGAGTCCAAAGACAGCTTTGCCATTCACCTTCTCTGAAGTGTCGAGCCGTTTCACTGGCTTGCCGATCAGTTTGAATGTCTTTGGATCTTTCAGCGCTACCTGCGCGGGTGGCGCCATCTTTGCTGCGGCTTCGGCGAGTTGGCCATAAGTCAGCTTGCGATTCGTCCGGTCGAGTACCGCGCCGGACTCCGTCCGCAGAGTCACGGGATTCACATTCCATTGCTGGGCCGCCGCAGCGATCAGCATTGCGCGCGCCGCGGCTCCTGCGTTGCGGAATTGCTCAAACGACGACCATACGCTCGTGCTTCCCCCAGTCATTTGAATGCCGTAGACCGGATGGTTGTACTTTGGATCGACGGGAGCCGGCTCGAACCCGACCTTCGCCCAATCCGCATCAAGTTCCTCTGCTAACAGCATCGGTAACGAGGTATAGACGCCTTGCCCCATCTCTGAATGGTTCACGATGACTGTGATTCGATCATCAGTGCCGATCCGCACAAATGCGTTCGGCATAAAGACATTCGCGGATGATTGCTCCGCGGCCGCCAACTTGCTCATGCCCGGAAGATAAAACCCGATCATCAAACCGCCGCTCGCTACGAGCGAAAACTTCAGGAATTCGCGACGTTCGATCTGGGGAGCGATCATTTTGCACTTCCCTTCGCCATCATGCCGGCAGCGCGGTGGATGGCTTTGCGGATGCGCGGGTAGGTGCCACAACGGCAGATGTTTCCCGTCATTGCCTGATCGATGTCTTCATCGGTGGGCTGCGGCTTTTCGCGCAGCAGCACAGCCGCGCTCATCAACTGTCCTGATTGGCAGTAGCCGCACTGCGGCACGTCTTCGGCAATCCAGGCGCGCTGCAGCGGATCACTCAGGTCCGGAGAGAGTCCTTCAATAGTGGTGACTTTTTGCCCGGCAGCCCTGGAAACAGGCGCTACGCAGGAACGCACGGCTTCCCCATTGATGTGCACAGTGCAGGCTCCACACTGCGCCATGCCGCATCCGTACTTCGTTCCTGTGAGGCCAAGGTCGTCCCTCAAGACCCACAGGAGAGGGGTTGAAGGATCCACATCCAGGTCTTTGCGTCGTTTGTTAACAATAAAGGAGATCACTGGAATTCCTCCTTAGGCAACTAGGATGTCGCGGGCTTCAGCTTGTACTCATGGGCATGAGGGAGACAGCAAGCACTCATTTGCAGGCTCCCAATGTACATACCAGGCGTCCTTCGGCAACACGCCCGTGTTGCTAGCTCGGATAGAGTGCCCACGTTCACCGACGCAATTGCAATACGCTATGAACACCACCGTTCCTACCACTAGTTGCGCTCTCGCTCTTTGCGGTTGCCAAGCTCTTGTCGCCGTTAATCGGTTTGTGATCAGCCCTAGTTCAGAAATCTTTGCTTCTCTCTCCCCTCATTTTTCTTTCTCGCCATTCTTGTTGTGTGATCTCCCAGACCTCGCTTGGGTGTCGGCCTGAGACATAATCGCGCTCCTTCGTGCCCACGGTACGCATCCCCTGTCGCAGCGAGATGGCTCGAGACGCTGCGTTTGACAAGCGGATAAGGCCACGGCACTCTCGCGTTCAGATAGTGGACGATCTCCCAATGTGGAAATAAAACTTGCACTTGCGCTGCATCGGAAAGCTCCAGCGGACGCAGCAACAATCGCGATGTCTCAAGCTCGGGCGTCATGGCAACTCAGACCACCATCTTGCCAAACTGTTTCGCAGCGAGCAGCAAGACCACCACCCCCATCACGAACAAAACGGCGGCATTCTCCCAGAGCTGGAAGAATCCGGCGCCGCGCAGAATCACGCCGCGAAAGGTGTCGATCATGTAAGTGGCCGGCACGAGATGACTCAGTCCGTAAAAGATGGCGGGCATGTTGTCGCGGGGAAAGACGTATCCCGAAAGGAAGATGCTCGGCAGGAGGATGCCCATGGAGGACTGCATCGCCTCTGCCTGGGAATTTGCTTTCACGGATATCAACATCCCCAGCGCAAGATTCACGAACAGATATGAGAGTGATAGCAGCACCAGTAGAATCACGCTGCCGCTGATGGCCACTGAAAACAGGTATCGCATGAAGGTGAGCAGGAGTGTGAGTTCAACCAGAGCCAGCACAAAGTACGGCATCATCTTGCCCATCATCAAGCCCAGCGGCTTGATGGGAGTGACCATTAACTGCTCTAGCGTTCCCCGCTCTTTCTCGCGCACAACCGAAAATGCAGTGAGCATGGTGGTGATCATCAGCAACATGACGGCTATGAGTCCCGGCAGAAAGAAATTTGGCGAGCGCGAGTCCGGGTTGAACATAACTTTTGGACGAACCTCTATAGCAGCGGCATTTGAAGCAGGGAGCATGCGCTTCAGCGATTCATCCAGTCCGATAGCGGTGGCGACATTAAGAGCCTGTCCGGCGACGGATGACTCTGATCCGTCCACCATGACCATGATCTGTGCGCTACGATGCGCGAGCAAGTCGCGGTCAAAATCTACGGGGACCTCGACACCGACGCGCGCGCGCCCTGCGATCATCTCCTCGTTCAACTCTTTTTCCGAGTGGACGAACTTGTAAATTCTGAAAGTATCGGAGTTGCGAAAGCGGTCAAGAAACGCGCGGCTCTCCGAACTCCCTGGCACTGAGGCCGTGCCCTCGAGTATTCCGCTCTGGTCGTACACGACGGTCTTTACCTGGCGGACATTGGTGTCAATGGCAGCGCCGAGGATGATCATCTCGCCGATAGGAACGATCAGCGCGAACATGATCGCCATAGAGTCGCGCCGCATGTGCAGCACTTCTTTGTAGAAGACTGCGATGAAACCGCGAAATGGAGCAAAGAGACTACGCACCGACTGCCTCCCCAATCTCGCGCTGACGGCGCACCGTCAGTTCGACAAAAACATCTTCAAGATCAGCGACCAAGGGTCTTATCTCTTCCACCTGCACGCTTCTTGCTGCAAGATCAGCGACGATCTGCTCAGACGTGACGCAATCGTCAACCAGCGCATGGATAGCGCGTCCAAAGATCGTTGCGCTTTTCAGGTAAGGCAACGTTCGCGCCTTGCGCAGCGCAGACGTGACCTCGCGGGTGCTGATCTCGAACCTGTGCGTTCCTGCCGGCGATGCCTCCGGCAGTTCGCGCAAGCTATCAGGAGTGCCATCCGCGATCAGCTTTCCGTAATAGACGTACGCGAGATGGCTGCAGCGCTCGGCTTCGTCCATGTAATGCGTGGTCACAAAAAACGTGATGCCCTGCCCGGAGAGGTCGAATAGCAGGTCCCAGAGACGTCGGCGCGCGACTGGATCGATTCCAGCAGTAGGCTCGTCGAGGAACATGATCTTGGGATCGTGCAGCATGGCGCAGCCCAGCGCCAGCCGTTGCTTCCATCCACCGGATAGACGGGCGGCCAAGCGATTTATGTATGGATCAAGCGCGTTGCGTTCAATCGTCTTCGCGATTTTTTCTTCCAGAACTTTTCCCTGCAGCCCATACACGCGTCCATAAAAACGAAGGTTCTCGAGGACGGTAAGGTCGTCATAGAGACTGAACTTCTGGCTCATGTAGCCGATGCGCAGACGCACTTCTTCCGGATTTTTGCGGACATCGAGACCGTCAACAAAGGCGTCGCCTTCGCTCAGAGCGAGAATCCCTGTAAGCATCTTGATAATGGTGGTCTTACCGCTGCCATTAGGGCCGAGAAGTCCGAAGACTTCGCCCTTCTCCACGTTGAAGCTGACGTGATCGACTGCGGTGAAGTCGCCAAAGCGCCGCGTCAGGTCTTTTGTGACGATCGCGGACATTACTTTGCCTCCAGGAATTTCACGTCTGCGTTGATGCCGGCGCGGAGTTTGTTCTCATGATTGTCTACGCGGAGTTTCACGCCGATCACCTGATGCTCGCGCTCTTCAGCCGTCTGCACGTTGCGCGGCAGGAATTCCGCCTTCTGCCTGATCTGTTCGACAGTCGCCGAGAACGGGGTCTTCGGGAAAGCGTCGACCGTGACTTCCGCTTTTTGTCCGATGCGGATCATCCCGATGCGGTCTTGCGGAACGTAAACCATTACAAAAAGTTGGTCGGACTCAAGAAGGCGCGCGATGCGCGTGTCCGCCGCAACCAGATTGCCGGGGCGCAGGTCCATGACTTCTACGACGGCGGCAGCGGGCGATCGCACTTCGCGCTCGGCATAACGCGCCTCTGCCTCTTTCAACTCGCCTTCCGAGCGCAATACCTCAGCTTTGGCTGCGGCAATCTCTTCGCTGCGGAAACCCTTTTCCATCCTCTGCTGGACTGCGGCGGCTTGCTGTAACAATCGCTGCGCAGCTTGGACGCTGTGCTCCGCACTCTCCACTTGGGCCTTGGCGCTGTCGCGCCGCATTTCAGCGTCATCGCGTTGCTGGCGGGAGACGACCTCGCGATTTGCCAAGCCGTCATAGCGGACGAAGTTCACCTCGGCGTTGGAATACTCGGCGCGGGCGCGAGCGAGGTCGGCGCGAGCGCGAGCGACTTCCGACACGCGGTCCTCTGATGCCGCCCGGGATTCACTCACTTCTTCTGGACGATTGCCACGAAGCATCTTGTCGTAATTTGCGTGCGCCTGGGCGAGATGTCCGCGGGCCTGCAGCAGGCGGCCTTCCAACTCGTCAGAATCGAATGTGATCAGCAGTTGATTGGGCTGTACGAGATCGCCCTCTTGCGCGAAGACTCGCGTGATGCGTCCGCCGACCTTAGAGCCGACCTCGACGTTGCGAGCCTCCAGCGTGCCCGAGGCGATGAGGTCTTTGTTCTTGTCCCGGAACCATGAGGCGGCGATCAATACCGCGGCCACGATCAGGATGACTGGGATGATGAAGAATTTGCGGTTCATATCGTGCACTTCACTTTCTCTTAGCCTGCTTCTGTTTTGCGCTGGAGGGTCGAGTTGCGGCTCCGTTCCAAAATAGTTCGAACATCGTGTCGAGCCACTCCTGGAGATCTTCCTTGCCGCCGTTGATGCTGTACAAGACTTGTGTGCCAAAGATGAATTGCTGAAAATTGCGGGCCAATATCTCCACAGGGACATCTGTGCGCACCTGATTCATTCGCAACCCCTGTTCCAGAATGCGCGTGACAGCGCCTCGAGCTCGCTTCACCAGCGACTCAAAAGCAGTGCCGATGAGCGGCTCCGTCATGGCAATGCCGATCACGTTCCTCAAAATGTTAGGACGGCCGTGCGCAGTCACAATCCTCCGGGCGAATGCGCGAAGATGAGCACGCACATCGGTGACCTCTCGTGCCTCGCGCTCCAAATGATCGAATTCCACGCGCAACATGCCGAACAGACTCAGCAGTATGTGGTCTTTGCTGGGAACATCATTGAAGAATGTCCCTTTGCCGACATCCGCGGCCTCGGTGATCTGCTCGACGGTTGTGGAGGTGTATCCCTGTTTCTCAAACAAGCGAACGGCTGCGGAGAGGATCCGCTGTTCCGTTTCTTCGCGGCGTCTTTGTCTTCTTCCAGGAACTTGCAGTGTCGTAGCTAGACTCATAGTCAAACATGACTATAGGTCATGTTTGGAGATGCAGTCAAGTCTCTCGGAAGATAAATGGCCTTTAGGTGCGGCCTGCAGTCGATGCGACACCGGCGTCTACGGTCGTCCGAGTGGGCGACCACTCGTCCAGAAGGAGTCCTAGCGCGGTGCAACGGTCATTGGTCCCGACTCTTGAATACCGGCCCAGAGTCTTATCTGCGCAGAGTGGACGGGGTGTACACTGCTCCTCTTGGAATGAGTCGCATGGACCTCCCGCGAATCTCTCGGATTGGATTGCTCTTCCTGTTTCTCGGCGCCCTCTTGTTCGCAGGCTGGGTACTCTGGGTGAAGACTCGAATAACGCGCCCCGTTGATATGCCAGTTTCAATGTCCCCCGGACACTTTCGCAGTCGCGAATTCAATATCAACTTGGAAGCTGTGTACCTCATAGAAATCGCCGCTGACAAGAATAAGATTCCTGCCGACACCCTGCGTTGTCTTCTGGGCTATAAGATCCTCGATTCAGACTGCGCCGAGACTCCTTCGGTAGTAAAGGCTTCGTGGGTGCTATCGAGCGGTGGCCACGTCATGGCTCATGGCACTACTGATGACCCTGGCGGTGGCGCTGTCACCAATAATGAGATTGCTCGCGCGATTGGAGCCTTTGACGGTGAGGAGGGGTGCCGCTACGTCCTTGATGTCGACATACTCGGTGACGGAAGCAAACTCGCTCCAGGCAATCCACGATTAAGAGTGGAACTGTTTCCGTATCCGGCAGGCAAAATGGCATGGGGCCCGGCGATCCTTCTCGCTACGGTCTTC
>JAOAPL010000357.1 GCA_025462925.1 Acidobacteriaceae bacterium | reverse complement strand
CCGCAATGTGGTCCAAGGGCTGGGAAAGAAATCTAGTCGCCAGAAGTTGGAGCCAGCAAATGTGAATGTAGCCGAACGGGTTGGCTCGCCTGTGCTGGTGGATACGCACAAGCCGGATGCGTTTCTCATGCGGCACTTCAATCCCGCGGCAGAGGCTGCACAGCCAAGGGCAGCGGTGCCACAGGTTATGAATGCAGTGCGTATGTTTCGTCCTGCGCTGCCGGTGAAAGTTGAATTACGCAACGGGGCGCCTGCGCGATTGCTGCTGAATGGAAGCAGAGCATACGCTGAAGTGGTCGCGTTGACAGGGCCGTGGCGGAATTCAGGCGCGTGGTGGGGAGACCAGGCGTGGTCTCGCGAGGAGTGGGATTTGGCGGTGCGGAGAACAGACGATGTGATGTTTTATCGCGTGTATCGCGATTTGAATAGTGGGGAGTGGTTTCTCGAGGGGAGCTACGACTAAAGGCAAGAGCTTAACCGCGGATAAAAGAAGGATAAAGGCGGATAAAGCAAAAACTTTTCACCACAGAGGCACAGAGACACGGAGGAAAGCGAAAGACGGTAAAACCATAAACTCCGCTTCGCTCCAGAAGAGTATGAGCACTTGGCCAAAAGCACTTTCGCCTGATCCGTTTTGATCTGTCTTTTATCCGCGGTTAAAGGTTTTTTGGATTTTATGTACATCGAACTTCATGCGCGGTCGGCGTTTAGTTTTCTGGAAGGCGCGTCGCAACCTGAAGCGCTGGCGGCTGCGTGTGCGCACATGAACATGCCGGCGATGGCGTTGCTGGATCGCGATGGCGTTTATGGCGCTCCTCGCTTTCACATGGCGGCGAAGAAATTGGGAGTGAAGGCGCACATTGGATCGGAGGTGACGGTAAGAAATGGAGGCGCTGAAACGCAATCCAGCTGTTCCCTGCTGGCCGAATCGCGTGCGGGATACCAGAACCTGTGTCGACTGATCACGCGGATGAAACTCCGCGCGAAAACAAAAACTGTTTCCGGCGAAGTGGCAGTTTCCTATGACGACTTAGCTGAGTATGCGTCCGGGCTGATTTGCCTTACAGGAGGTGAAGAAGGGCCGCTGGCGGCGGCACTGAAGCAAGGCGGAATGCCGCAAGGCCGAAAGAGTTTGGAACATCTAGTCCGCATCTTTGGGCGACGAAATGTTTATGTTGAGTTGCAGCGACATTTTGATCGCAGCGAAGAGTCGCGGAATCAGGCTGCGGTGCAACTGGCGCGGGAGTTCAACTTGCCGGTGCTCGCCACCAACGGCGTGCGCTATGCCACCCCGCCGGAGCGCGAGATGCTGGATGCGCTCACTTGCATTCGCAATCACACACAATTGGAAACTGCCGGGCGATTGCTGGCGCCGAACTCTGAGCGACATCTGCGCAGTGTCGCGCAGATGTCACAGATGTTCGCCGACATCCCGGAAGCGATTGCGAATACGCAGGAGTTGTCGTCGCGATTGGAATTCACTCTGGCGGATCTGGGATATCAGTTTCCGCGGTATCCCGTGCCTGCAGGCGAGACGATGATGTCATTCCTGCGCGCCAAAACGCAGGAGGGAGCGCGGGAACGATATCGTCCGTATTACGAGCGGGCGCGGCAGCAGATCGAGCGCGAGCTGGCGCTGATTGAAAGACTGGATCTGGCGGGATATTTCCTGATCGTGTGGGACCTGGTGCGATTCTGCCGCGAGGAGCGCATCCTCGTTCAGGGGCGCGGGTCGGCGGCGAACAGCGCGGTCTGCTACGCACTGGGGATCACGGCGATCGATCCGGTGGGAATGGAATTGTTGTTCGAGCGCTTCCTATCTGAAGAGCGCGGCGAGTGGCCGGACATCGATCTTGACTTGCCTAGCGGCGATCAGCGCGAGCGCGTTATCCAATATTTGTATCGGCGCTACGGAACGATGGGCGCGGCGATGACGGCGAACGTGATCACGTATCGCGGGCGTTCGGCGGCGCGGGAGATGGGAAAAGTGCTGGGCTTTGATGCTGAGACGCTCGATCGGCTGTCGAAGCTGGTGGGCACATGGGAGTGGCGCGATCCCGCAGACACGCTGGAGCGCAATTTTCACGAGGCAGGATTCGATCTGCGGCATCCGCGAATCGCGCGCTTTATGGATCTATGTATCCGCGTGCGCGATCTGCCACGGCATCTGGGACAGCACTCGGGCGGGATGGTGATCTGCCAGGGACAACTCGACTCCGTTGTTCCACTGGAACCGGCGAGCATGCCGGGACGGGTTGTTGTCCAGTGGGACAAAGATGATTGCGCCGACTTGGGCATCATCAAAGTCGATCTGTTGGGGTT
Source organism: Acidobacteriaceae bacterium (assembly GCA_025462925.1). GTDB lineage: Bacteria > Acidobacteriota > Terriglobia > Terriglobales > Acidobacteriaceae > JAICLA01. Next base: position 10,462 of record JAOAPL010000357.1, on the reverse strand, counting down.
GGGAATGATGGCGGTGCTGGAAGACTCGATCTCATTGATTCGCGATGAATATCGTGAAGATGTGGATCTCGCGCACCTGCCGCAAGATGATCCCAAGACCTATGACGCCATACAGAAGGCGGACACGGTGGGCATGTTCCAGATCGAGAGCCGCGCGCAGATGGCTTCCCTGCCGCGAAATTGTCCGCAGAAATTTTATGACCTGGTGGTGCAGGTCGCGTTGATTCGTCCGGGGCCGATCGTTGGACAGATGGTGAACCCGTACATGAAGCGTCGGCAGGGGCGGGAGAGAGTTATGTATCCGCATCCTTCGCTGGAGCCGGTGCTGGCGCGGACGCTGGGCGTGCCGCTCTTTCAGGAACAACTGCTGCGGATGGCGATGATCTGCGCGAATTTCAGCGGCGGTGAGGCTGAGGAGTTGCGTCGCGCGCTGGGGAGTCGTCGTTCAACGCAGAAGATGAAGGAGATTGAGACCAAGCTGCGAGCGGGGATGGAAGCGAATGGTATCGATAAGAAAACGCAGGACGAGATCGTGTTGTTCATCAGTTCGTTCGCGCTATATGGATTTCCTGAGTCGCACGCGGCGAGCTTCGCCTTGATCGCGTATGCAAGCGCGTATTTGAAATGCAATTATCTGGCGGCTTTCACGGCGGCATTGTTGAACAACCAACCGATGGGTTTTTATCATCCGGCGACGATCGTGAAAGATGCGCAGCGGCATGGATTGCGCGTGCTGCCGGTGGATGTGATGCGGTCGGAGTGGCAGTGTACGTTGGAGGGGCAGCTGTCAGCTGTCGGCTATCAGCTATCAGCTAAAGACATGCGGCGGCAAGATGCCGCCGCGACAGCCGGCGAGACGCCGGCGGTACATAATTTCGCGCTTCGATTGGGGCTGCGGTATGTGCGCGGGTTGCGGGAGGAGGCGGGGCAATGTTTGGTTCGGCAGCGTGGACTAAGACCATTTGAGTCGGTGGATGATTTGGCGCGACGGGTTCCTGAGTTGCAGAAAAAAGATTTGGTGATGCTGGCGCAGATTGGGGCGTTGAATTCGATTGCAGGAAACATGCAGTCGACCTCAGCGGCTAAAGCCGCCCACATAACGAAGCTTAACGGCACGGCTGAAGCCGTGCCCCTTCAAAGCCTCGGATCACAGGAGAATTTTCTAAGCCCTATTGCAGGCCTGAAGGCCCGCGCCACCCATATCGAAGATCCAACCTTTATTGCAGGCGGCTCCACCTTAAGAAAGCCCCATCGTCGGGATGCGCTTTGGGATGTGGAGCGGGTTGCGCAGCCGGCAGGGCCGCTGTTGGCGGAGTTGGATGGAGAGGATGTTTCGTCGCCTCTGGCGCAGATGACCGCCGAGGAGCGTCTGGTCGCAGATTTCCATGGCACGGGCGTGACCGTTGGGCCGCATCCTATGACCTACCATCGCGCACGATTGATTGCGCAGAATGTATATCGCGCGAATGAGCTGCCGAATGTGCGCAATGGAAAATATGTCCGGGTGGCAGGGTCGGTGATCGCGAGGCAACGTCCGGGAACAGCCAGCGGATTTATCTTCCTCAGCCTGGAAGATGAGAGTGGGATTGCCAATGTGATCATCACTCCCGATATCTATGACCGGAACCGCATGACGGTTGTGAATGAAAAGTTTTTATTGGTGGAGGGAACGCTGCAAAACCTTGAGAACGTGGTCTCAGTCAAGGCAGAGAAAGTGAGCGCGTTGCGGGTGTCAGAAGCGGACGTTAAATCGCACGATTTTCATTAACAAAAAATTCATGGCCGAGCCAAGGTTTTTCTCAGCGCGATGCGTTAATATAGGCCAAACGCGGGGAGACGGAGTGCCAAATTCCGCCGCTTGTAATCGCAATTTTTAAGTCATCGACCCACTCTGTACCGGCCCCGCTGCTTTAAATCTTGGAGCAAAGAAATGGCAAACGATAAACAGCCCCGCAATTCCGCCGCGAAAAGAACGACCAAATCCAAAACCCGGGTTCCTACCACAGACCAACCGGTTAGCACCGCAGAGGCGACCATTGCCACGGAGCGAAACGCGGTGATCGAAGGCAACGCGACAATCGATCTGGATGAGGTGCGCAAGCGCGCGTACGAACTGTACGAAGAGAGTGGCCGGCTGGAGGGTCGGCACGAAGAGAATTGGTATCGCGCGGAATCAGAGTTGCGCGAAAGCAGAAACGGCAAAAGACTCCACAAGAAGATCGCATGAAAAAGGGCGGCATGCGCCGCCCTCGTTTTGCCGCGAGATCGAAATCTACGCCATTCTGTCTGCTGGCATCCGCAAGACTTTGCCTGCAGGCGCTTCGAAATCTGTCAGGCCCGCGACAACGGTTTCCGCCAGCGCCGCTCCCCGGAAAAATTTTGCTTCTTCCTCGTCGCTGAAGGCAAGGAAATTCGGCATCGTCGCTGTGAGGCCGGCGAGTCCCGCATCGATCTTTCCGTGAGTCTCAAAACTTATGACCCGCTTCACGCCGCCGGGATAATCAGTCAGCATGGAGGTGGCTGCCGTCGCCGCTCCGCAAAGCATTGCGCCAATCGCGGCGCGCTTGTTGTTGCGCCAGAAAAATGCGCCCATCGCGAAGAGAGTCCCGGCCATTGCGTAATCGATAACAGCATGCGCTTTGGGGCTGATGACTTTTGGCAGTCTGTTTGCGACCGCGCTTGTAGCCATTTGTGAGAAGGGCATATCCACTCCGTCGGACTGCGTACTGAACTTACCGTTAAAGATGCGAGCTGTAAAGAACTGGTTGGTGTTCAGGCCCAACTAGTGCTTTCTCGACGTAACACGAAGCATGAGCAGATCGAGCGCAGCCTTCGCTTTGGCGTAGTCCTCGGCAGAGATCTTGCTGTGCAACCTGTCTGATTCCAAATGAAATAATTCTTCCTTCAGAAAGCCCTGCGTAGTCGCTGGGCCCTTTGCGGCGACTGCATTCTGCGCGGATCCGCTCATGCTATATGCGGCACCTCCGACGAGGGCTAACGCGACCACGGAAATTATCCACCAGCGATATTTGTATAAGGGATCGGGAGTATTAACCGGAGTGCCAAGTCCGCCGCCGGGACGATTGGTGGCGTCGGCTGGGCTTTGAGCTGGAGCCCCGGAATCGCCGCCACCTGAATCCGCGGAATTATCGAGAGGCACGGTTCCGGTGCCGGAGACGGTGAACCCCATTGGCGCGCCTGCTGCTGCGTTGGAGGCAACATAAACCGCCATCCCAGAGTCCTCGCCTTTGGCCTGCAGCTTTGAACCGGGAGTCGGCGTCAATTGCATGGACTTGGGTACGCTCACGGCGAAGTTTTCCGTAGGCCGCAAAAGCTTGGGCTCGATCTTGGCTTTGCCGTCGTACGGCACAGTGTAAGCGACTTGAAACCTGTTTTCGCCCGGGCGGATCGGGAATAAAAACGCGTAATGATTTTTTTGGTCCGTGGGAATCGGAGCGGAATTCACCGGCATTCCGCCGGGACCGGCAGCGAGTGACTGCGTGATCTTCGCGCCTTCCGGTAAAACGATTTCAAGACTCTTCGGCGACATCAGCGTGCGCGGCGGGTTCGATGCATTGGTAATGGCGTACATCTCGATCACGCGCAAGCTCCCGCCATCGGCTTCAAGGCGCATGACGGCGACCGACTGCGAAACCTTGTCCACCGTCTCGGCGGCATCAAAGACATCGACATCAACGGATGTAGTCCCCGGAGGCACGGGCTTGTGATAATTCACGTTGCGATGGTTCACGCGGAGAAGATGCGGCCCAGCGGCATCGGCTAGATTCAACTTGAAGTGGCCTTGGGCGTCGGTCTTGGTGCGTGCGACTTCATCCATTCCCTGCGCGAGGCGGAGAAGGATAACGTCGTCGCCTGCGGCCGGTTTGTTGGTGGTTTTGTTAGTGACCGTACCGGTGATGTTGGCGGCGAAGGAGATGCTGGAGCAGCAGATTATTACAGTCGCAAGTGCAAGTGAGTATTTCGTTTTGATAAAGCGGGTCAAATTGTCGTCCTCTTCCTAACCTCAGCGGCTAAAGCCGCCTTCAATCAATGTTGTAATTGCAGGCCTGAAGGCCTCCTCCACCCGGAAACGCAGTGCGCCGATACGGCAGGCGCATATCAGCGGGCACTGCGCTCCAAATCTTCAATCTCCGCGAGCACCACTGCGGCTTCGTTTTCCAGGCTGGCGCGCATGGCAATGTAATCGGATTCGGGAAACTTTCCCGCCTTGAACTCGAAATTTAGATCGCGGAGATTTTCGTACACCACTTCTTTTCGCTCGCGAAGATAACTCAGTCGCGTCTTCTGCTCACCGTGCGCAAGATCAGCGACAGGAGCGAAGACATAAATAAAGAGGCCGACCGCCATCAGCGCACAAGCTGCCGTGATCATATGTCGGTCTCCTTCCGGGCGCGTTCGCGAAAAGCTTCCATGGCGTCTGCCTCAGGCACTTTTGCCGTGGAGCGAGCGGGAGCCGATGCAGGACGTAATTTCCAATTCCGCACGACGAATACCGCCAAGCCTATCCCCAGAATGAAAACGGCATAAGGGGTGATCCAAGCGACACGATTGAATCCGACCATGGTTGGAGCAGCGAGCACGGTGGGACCGTATTTTTCGACGAACGTCTGGAGTACCGTCTTATCGTTGTCGCTACCCTTGATGCCGGCCATCAGTTCGCTCCGCATCCCGTCGGAGGAGGTGCAGCCCACGTGATTGCACTCGAGCAGGACCTGATTACATCCGCAGGTACACATCAATTGGTGTCCGACTTTTTCGAAACGCCGGTTGGTGGAATCGGCGCCGAGAGTGAACAACCCCAGCGCGATGATCAGAAGCACACATGGGAGACGCTTGATCATTGGCCCACTTTCACTTTATCGGGCGTTGACGCGACTTGAGCGCCGTGCGAACCATTTCCGCTTGTGACGGAAGCGGCAGCGCTGGGAGTCGGTTTACGCGGCGCGGCTGAACCTGCGGGCAGGTTCGGAACCAGCGCGATGAATGTGCCGAAGACGATGATGAATACCCCCGCCCATATCCAGCTCACGAGCGGATTCAGGTGCGCCTTAATAATCGGCCGGTCGTTATCAGGATTGCGCCCGGCATACACAAGATAGAGATCTTCCTGGATAGTGCTGCGGTTCGCGACCATGGTGCTGGGCTGCTGGCTGGACTTGTAGAAGCGTCGCTCGGGATACATGGTGTCAATCTTCTTGCCGTTCTTGTACACGTCGAGGATCGCGAGTTCGCTCCCGTAGTTGGGAGTGTCATCCTGCGTGTACTTCAGGCAGACCAGCTTGTATGGTCCGATGGTCATCGAATCTTCGTATCCGAGTTCCTGCTCGTTTGTCTGATTGAATGCCGCTCCGGCGAATCCGATGCAGATCACGATGACGCCATAGTGAACGATGTAACCGCCGTATCGGCGAGTGTTGCGGCGGGTCAACTGCACCAGCGATGCAGCCCAGCCCATGCCGGTGTGTCCACGAATGACGCCTGCTCCACGAATGAATTCAGACGAGATGCTGGCGAAGACGAGAACCGCGAGGGATATCGCCATGAGCGAATAAAAGTTTGCCCACTCCTGCCAAGGACGCATGCCGCCGATGATGAGAGCTATGGCCGTAAATACGGCGAGTGCAGCGGGCACGGCGAAATTCCGTTTAACGCTCTCAAATGATGTGCTGCGCCATGCCAGCAGTGGGCCTATTGCCGTTAATACAAGTAAGAACAGTCCAATGGGAATATTCACATTGTTGAAGAATGGCGGGCCTACGGTGACTTTGTTTCCCTGAACCCATTCAGAGAGTACCGGGAAGAGCGTTCCCCAGAGCACAGCGAAACAGGATGCCAGCAGAACAAGATTGTTGAAGAGGAAACTCGATTCGCGAGAGACCAGCGATTCCAGTTTGTTCTCACTCTTCAGATGCGAACGATTCTTGATGAAGAAGAACAGGCAGACGGCCGCGATGACGACGAGAAATGCAACAAACCAGCCGCCAATCGGCGAATTTGCGAATGCATGGACGGAGCTGACCAAGCCACTGCGGGTAAGGAAGGTCCCGAAGATTGAGAGCAGGAAGGTAATGAAGATGAGCCAGACGTTCCAGACCTTCATCATGCCGCGCTTTTCCTGCATCATCACGGAATGCAGGAATGCAGTTCCGGTGAGCCAGGGCAGCAGCGATGCGTTCTCAACGGGATCCCACCCCCAGTAGCCTCCCCATCCGAGAACGGAATATGCCCAATGTGCGCCGAGGAAGATTCCGCAGGTGAGAAAGAGCCACGCGATCATCGTCCAGCGGCGAGTGATGGCGATCCACTTCTCGCCGGGATATCGCATGATCAACGCACCTAGCGCGAATGCGAATGGGACGGCCATGCCGACGTATCCTAGATAAAGCATCGGCGGATGGATGACCATCTCGGGATATTGCAGCAGCGGGTTGAGTCCATTGCCATCCGCGGGCGGGGCACCGGCAACGACAGCGAAGGGGTGCGCGGCGAAATTAATCAGCAGCAGAAAGAAGAACTGGACTCCCGCGAGGATCACCGAAGCGTAAGCAGTGAGCTTGACATCAATACGGTATCGAATTCGGACTACGAAGGCGTATGCAGAAAGCAGCAACGCCCAGAACAGCAACGAACCTTCCTGTCCTGACCAGAGCGCGGCGAACTTGTAAGCGGTAGGCAGAGCAATATTGCTGTGATCGCGGATGTAGGCCAGGGAGAAATCATTATTCAGGACGGAGATAACCAGCGCGACCGCGGCGGCTAACACAGCAATAAAGGTGGCGATGCCGGCGCGGCGGGCGGTTTCCGCCAAGCGGTCTGCGGCGGGCCCGCGAAAAAGAGCGAGAGCACCTGCAAAAAGCGTGTAGAAGCTCAGAAGAAGAGCGAGAATTAGTGCGAAGCTACCAAACTGGGCCATTTATACGATGTCCAACCGTGTATTCTTTCACAAACTAAGAGCTTGGAACCAAATTTGCAGTGACGCAAGTCACAAAATCGCGTGCTGTTCCCTAGTTGCTCTCAGAGAAAGTCAGGTACAATCCCGTTTCCAATGTCACATCCAGCAACGCAAAAAGAAATCGTTCAAAACACGGGCAATAAAGCCGCGCAACTCGAGAACGCGCTCCGCAGCATTATCCGTGGAAAAGATGATGTAGTGCGCCTGGCGATAGTTGCCATCCTGGCGCGCGGACACCTATTGATAGAAGGCGTTCCCGGCGTGGGCAAGACGACACTCGGCCATGCCATAGCGCGCGCGATCCATTGCACGTTCCAGCGCGTTCAGTTCACGAGTGACATGCTGCCCAGTGACGTGCTCGGAATTTCCATCTACTCGTCCCTGGAGCAGAAATTTGAGTTCAAGCCGGGCCCGGTCTTTACCAACGTGCTGCTGGCAGACGAGATCAATCGCACCACTCCCAAGACGCAGTCGGCGCTGCTGGAATCGATGAGCGAAAATCAGGTGACCGTTGACGGCCAGAGTCATCCACTGCCGCAGCCGTTTCTGGTGATTGCGACACAGAATCCTGTGGAGCACCATGGGACGTATCCGCTACCGGAGTCGCAGATGGACCGCTTCTTGATGCGGGTGAAGATGGGGTATCCGGAATCAGCGAGCGAACGGGAGATCTTGCGCGCCACAGCCGGGGCCGCACGGTTGGACGATTTACAGCCAGTGGTGACCGGCGAGGAAGTTGTCGCCATGCAGGATGCAGTGGAAAAGATCCGCGTGGACGATTCATTACTCGACTACGCCCTAGCGATAGTAAAAAAGACGCGCGAATCGGAATATTTTTCTTTGGGAGTTTCGCCACGGGGATCGCTGATGCTCTATCGTGCCTCCCAGGCAATGGCGTTTCTCGAGGGCAGAACGTTTGCGACACCATCGGATTTCAAGAGCCTGGCTGTGCCGGTCTTCGCTCACCGTGTAGTGGTTGACGCACGTTACTCTTCGACTCTGAAAAAGACGGAGCAATCGGACAAGTTGCTGACTGAGTTGGTGGAGAGTGTGGCGGTGCCGGTGTGAAGGGGCTATCGGCTGTCGGCTATCAGCTCTCGGCAAAAACAAAAGCAGCCGCGGATTTTCGCGGATAAGCGGATTAAATGAAGATTTTACGATTTGTCGCTCCCCTCTCCCTGGTACTTTGGATCGGCGGCATTATTTTCTTTTCTGCTGTCGAGGCACCAGCGGTATTCGGGGTGCTAACGCCCGTTGAAGGCGGACGGCATCTTGCCGGGGAGATTGTTTCCCGGTCCTTAGGCGCGCTTCATTGGATGGGGCTGGTGTGCGGAGTGGTCTTCCTGATTGCATCGTCCATCATTCATAAGACTTTTCGGGCAACGCAGCATTTGTTGGTAGTCGCAATGCTGTTGCTTACAGCTGTTTCACAGTTCGGCATAACGCGGCGGTTGGCGGCGATTCGCGCGGAGGCTCCACAGTTGGAGCTTGCGTCGCCCGCACAACGCGCAGATTTTGATCGGCTGCATCGGCTGTCGACAATGACTGAGGGCGCGGTGCTATTGCTGGGGTTGGGAGTGGTGGGATTGGTGTCGAGGCGAATGGAATAGTACCTCAGGGGCTAAAGCCCCACCCTCAAAAGAACGTCTCACATGCAGGCCTGAAGGCCTGCGCCACCCGAGAGGGGTGTTCCCACCCGGCGTCCTTTTCTACCTAACGTGCGTTCTTTTAAATAATCGCAAGTCCACCAGATTCGCCAGAGTCGCGCTGAGCATTTATCATTAGTGGTTCGCAGTCCCTCTTAAGAAAGCACCCGCAATAATCACCCAATATGAAGACTGGAATCATTGGCCTGCCGCAGGTGGGCAAAACTTCGCTGTTTCAAATCCTGACCAAGGTGGACGTGGCCGCGAGCGCGCATAATCCTCGAGAAGCGCACCTCGGAATTGCCAAAGTGCCGGACGAGCGTCTCGACAAATTGGCCGCCCTCTACAATCCGAAGAAGCTGGTGCACACTTCCGTGGAATATTCGGACGTGGCGGCGATCGGGCAGGAGGCGCTGAAGGAAAGCGCTTACGCCAACAATCTGCGGACCGTGGACGCGCTTGCGCACGTTGTGCGCGCCTTCGACGATCCCGCAATCCCTCACGTTGGAGAGAACGATCCGCTGCGCGATATCAAGAATGTGGATTTTGATTTGATCGTCAACGATTTGGGGCAGGTGGAAAAGCGTTTGGAGCGCCTGCAGAAGGATCTTAAGAAGCAGCGCACGCCGGAGCTCGAAAAGGAAAACGATCTGATCATCCGCTGCAAGGCGCATCTCGAAACAGAGCGGCCGTTGCGCGAGATGGAGATTTCCGCCGACGACAAAAAACGCATTCGTGGATTCATGTTTCTCAGTCAGAAGCCCATTCTCTACGTCGTGAACGTGAATGAGAGTAGCGAACTGGGGAAGGACTTGGAGAGTGCTGTCGCGAAATACGGACTTACGGAAGTTGCGGCGCGTCCAAATGCTGGCGCTACAGCCATCTGCGGAAAAGTAGAAGCGGAGTTGGCGTCAATGTCAGACGCGGACGCAGCGGACTTCCTCTCCAGCTACGGATTGACCGAGAGCGGGCTCTCGCGCTTGATTCGAAAGACCTATGAACTGCTTGGACTGATTTCATTTTTCACGGTCGGCGAGGATGAATGTCGCGCGTGGACGACGGAGCGCAACTCACGCGCTCAAAATGCCGCTGGAGCGATTCACTCCGATCTGGAGAAGCACTTCATTCGCGCTGAGACGATTCACTGGGACAAGCTGCTGGAAGCGGGCTCAGAAGCGAATGCCAAATCAAAGGGCTGGCTGCGACTGGAAGGCAAGGACTACATCGTGCAGGACGGAGACGTGATGCACATCCGGCATAGCGGGTGAGGCAGTAGTCAGTAGCAAGTAGATAGTAGTCAGTTTCGTTTCTGGCTGAATGGTTCCATTCTGTTATTCTGCTCTGCTTAGTTCTGCGCTGCGCCTCGATGAGTCCACTTGTCCTTAGTGTCGTGCTTGGATTGACCGCTGCCGTTGCCAACGGCTTTGGTGGATTCATCATTGTCCAGAAGAACTGGACGCGAGCCTATCTCAAATACTTTGTGGCGTTGGGATCAGGTTTCATGTTGGCCGCTGCCATTCTGGAGATGATTCCCGAAGGTGCGCAGCTTGCCGGGGACAGGACACCGTTCTTCATCCTCGCCGGATATCTGCTCGTCCACTTCTTCGAGCATACGGTCACGCCGCATTTCCATTACGGCGAAGAGACCCATGCAGACGAATTCATGCATGTCCACAAGGGCTATTCAGTGCTGTTGGGGCTGCTGATTCATACATTTTTTGACGGAATCGCCATCGCCTCCGGGTTCCTGGTCTCAAGTTGGCTGGGATGGATTATTTTCGTGGCGGTGTTCCTGCACAAGATTCCAGAGGGCTTTACTGTTGCATCGGTGATGCTGGCGAGC
>JAOAPL010000354.1 GCA_025462925.1 Acidobacteriaceae bacterium | reverse complement strand
TCCCTTCCTGCGAAACGATATCGTCGGTCACGGATCGCGCGTCGATCGGCAGCCCGTTGTAGTGGCGGACGCTGCGTAATTTTGTGACTTGGTCGGCAGCGAGATCGAGTTTCAACAAACTGAGCATCTGTCCATCGCGGTTTTGTTCGACGACATAGATGCGCTCATGTTGCGCGACAAACTCATGCACTTCGCGTGTGAACGGATACGCGCGCAAACGAAGGTAGTCGGTCTTGAGGTCGAATTCGTTCGTCAACTGGTCGCGGCTTTCTTTCATCGCGAAATCGCTTGTGCCATAGGCAATCACGCCGATCTTTGATGTTCCATTCGCGACGATCTCCGGCTTTGGCACCAGAGTCCGCGCAGTCTCAAACTTGCGGTCGAGACGCTCCATGTTGTTCTGGTAGTCGTCGCCGCGTTCGCTGTATTGGGCTTTCTCGTTGTGTCCCGTGCCGCGCGTGAAATACGCCGCCGCCGGATGATCCGTACCCGGAAGGGTGCGATACGGAATGGCATCGCCATCAACGTCTTTGTAACGCGCAAATCCGCCTAGCCGCTCCAGATCCTGCTTGCTCAAAACTTTTCCACGGTCGATGGGCTTGTCGGGATAGGCAAACGGATCAGACATCCAGTTGTTCATGCCCAGATCAAGATCAGACAATACGAATACCGGCGTCTGCAATTTCTCCGCGAGGTCGAAGGCTTCGATCGCCATACTGAAACATTCGCTCACGCTTCCCGGCAGCAGCAGCACGTGTTTCGTGTCACCGTGCGAGAGAGTCGCACAGAAGAGGATATCTCCCTGCGACGTGCGGGTCGGCAGTCCGGTCGAAGGTCCTACGCGCTGGATGTCGAACACTACGCCCGGCAGCTCGGCGTAGTATCCCAATCCAATGAATTCCGCCATGAGCGATATTCCCGGGCCCGAAGTCGCAGTCATCGACCGCGCGCCCGCCCATCCCGCGCCTAAAACCATACCTATCGCGGCGAGTTCGTCTTCTGCTTGCACCACAGCGAAAGTGGCTTTGCCTTCAGGAGTTACACGATATCTCTTCAAGTACTCGATTAATTGCTCTACCACAGAAGAAGAAGGCGTAATGGGATACCAAGTCACCACCGTCACGCCGGCAAACATCGCGCCAAGGGCGGCAGCCGCGTTGCCATCAATAATGATCTTGCCCGTGGTTTGATTGCTCTCTTCCACGCTGAACGGATCGGCCTTAGTTAACGACGCTTTTGCGTAATCGTAACCGGCGTGGATGGCGGCAAGGTTCAGCTGTTTGGCGCGTTCTTTCTTCGCAAACTGTTTTTCAACTTCCTTCTCCACACGCGCCATGTCGATATTCAAGATCTGCGCCACTACGCCGACATAGATCATGTTCTTGACCAGCTTGCGCAGCTTGGCGTCAGGGCAGACTGTAGCGACAATCTTGTCGTAAGGCACGGGATAAAACGTCAGGTCGGAGCGCAGCGATTGCAGGTTCAGCGGCTCATCATAGACCACCGCAGCGCCGGGCGAGAGCGACGTCATGTCTTCCTTTGCCGTCTCCGGATTCATTGCGACGAGAAAATCGATTTCCTTCTTGCGCGCGATGTATCCATGCTTGCTGGCGCGGATGGTGTACCAGGTTGGCAAACCGGCGATGTTAGAAGGAAAGAGGTTCTTGCCGGAGACCGGAATCCCCATGCGGAAAATACTGCGCAGAAGCACATTGTTCGCCGACTGCGATCCCGAACCGTTGACCGTAGCCACCTGAATGCTGAAGTTGTTCACGACCTTTTTCTGGCCAGAACGGCTGCCCGCACTCTGCACGGCGACATCACTTGTTGCCATATTCGAAAGCTTTTCCTTTACGTGGAGTTCCTCAGGCAAGCCGCTACCCTTAAGCAGCGGCACACCTGGAAACAGAATCCTTAATTATACGGGTAGGTTATCGCCGGATTCATGGTTGCGCATTGAATGGAGGAGAGCAACATTTAAGTGCGCGCAATAGACATTGAATGGGAAGGCTAGCGCGCTTTCTTTCGCTTGAGTACCAGTTTCTTCGATTGAGAGGCTTTCGCTTTTTCATACGCTTCGCTCAACCAACTGAGTGCGACGCGCAGGTCATTGGGGGATGACAACTCGAATGAGTACCACTTCTGTTTTACGCCGATGCTCGTGCCGACACGAGAATCCGATTCGAGGCGAGCTATCAGCTTTGGCTGGGGATCGAGGATTTTGAAGATAATGACATTCGGCGATCCTATAGACCGCGTCGCCGGGACAGCACCGAACATTGTCGCTTTTCGATAAAAGGCAGTCATACCGAACATCGGCTTGAGCGCAATGTCCGGCCATTGCGCGACCTCGCCAGAGAGCAGCGCCGCCCACTCCCGCATCTCTTCAGTGATCTTCTGGAATTGAGGCCTCGACTTGGAAGCCTTCTTGCGCACGCTCATGGCTCCTAATTTCTTATGTCGGCCATAAGCTTTTCGATTTCAGTTCGCTCCTCGCCCGTCAGTGGCAGAAATGGCAACCGCGCAAGTCCGCCGTAGTAGCCGTTCAAGTCCATGGCGTACTTGATTCCGGGGACGCCTAATTCCCCGGCCACTCGTTTCGCGGTCGCCGCGATCCGCTGCTGCTTCAATTCCGCCAACGCTTTGTCGCCTTCCTTCCAGGCGGTGTAAACCTCAAAGCAGGCTGTGGGCGCGCACGCGCCGAAGGCCAGCACCGAACCAGACGCGCCGGCTTCCAGGGACGGCAGCAGGCTTTGCGCCGCTCCCGCCAGAATTTGAAATCCCACTTCTTTCGTCCGCATCTTGAACTTGGGACGCGTTGCCGAAGGCTTCGTCGCCGTAGCAGTGGTCGCGCCCGAAGCGGTTGCGCCCAAGACTTCCGCGGAAATAATCCCGTTCAGCGGAGCGACATTATCGGCTGCTCCCGAGAGCATTCGTCCAGTCACCGCGTTGAAAATCTCGGTGACGTTCGCCGTATGCTTCACGTGCTTGGTCGCCGCGTGCATGGCGGCAATCTTCTCCACGTTCCCGCTCGATTCCTTTATCCCAATGATGTTCGGATGATTCGCCAGCTCTGCGACCATCTCAATGGGGAGATCATAAGCAGTGAACGGAGGCACACTGTAGAGCAGCACGGGAAGCGGCGAACGGTCGGCAACAAACTTGTAATGCGCTGCGATGCTCTCCGGCTTCAACTTCATCTGCGGACGATAATAGGAAGGCGTTCGCACCAGCGCCATGTCGTATCCAAGCTGCGCCGCATATTCGGTCAGTGCCAAAGTCTGAACCGCAGACTCCAGCCCTGTCCCTGCGACCAACACCTTGTCATCGGCGGAGACTTCGACTGCCAGCTTCAGCACTTGTCGCTGCTCGTCGTCTGAGAGCATGACCGCTTCGCCCGTCGATCCCAGAATCACCATGCCGGCGATCGGAGTCTTCGAGTAACGGTCAACATTGTGTTCCAGTTTCTTCAGGTAGAGGCGGCCGTCCGGATAGAACGGCGTAGTGGCGGCGGGAAAAATTCCTTGCAGCAGCATTCAAATGTCTCTCAGTAGAATTCTGCGTACAAGTATAAGCGATGATAGAGGGGAGACCGCGGGCAACAGTTTTCTTGTGGGCCGAAACGCGGTTGAATCGCGATTCAAACCTCCAGATGTCTTCCGAGGCGCTATCAATTTTTAATTACGCGGCTTCACTCACTAGCCTGACCTGCTTGGGAGGAGCGATTGCGCCGATCTGTTGCAACATCCCCAGTTGGTCCCAGCTGTTCCAGCATTCTTGGATTTTTCCGTTCGTAATCCTAGCAAGGCTGATACCCGTCAACTCGATCGGCCTGTTAGTTCCTTCAATACCCAGGTCATCCCCTTTGTGAGTTCCTGTCACACGAAAACGGACCGCAACTTTATCTTCTGTAGCGACGACGTCTTCCACCTGGACCTGAATGTCGGGAAAAGCGCCGCGCATGCGCTTAAAGAATTCCTTGAAGTCGGTGGGGCCGCGTGTGTCGCCCCCGCGCTCTCCTAACCCGTGCATCACTCCATCGCTGGGAAACAGTTCGTCAATGACTTCGGTGCGGCCCTTGTTCCACACATCTTCAAACCATCTATAAGCCAAAGAGATGTTCGCATCTGACATACTAGATACCTCCAGTCAGCGGAGAATACTCTGGTTACAGTGCTGAATCGGGCAAAATCGAGCACTGGTATGCGCCGCTGCTGTATGTCACTGTCCCGCAATCCTCTGAATCACCTTCGGATCATCCGGCAGCAATCCCGACTTCGGCAAGCGGGGCGTCAGAGTGCGCCAGCCCGGTTCAACCTTGAAGGCCTTCTGGAATAGCGGCAACGATTCGTCCACGCGACCCATGTTGACCAGCGCCACCGCGTGCCAGTACATCATCTCGGCGTATCGGCTAGGCTGAATGCCTTCGACGCCAGCCACGAGCTGCTCCGCAGCAGCGTACTCGCGCAACGCGCCTTCATTGTCTTTCTTCTCCACAGCGAGGTCGCCAGCGTTCATGTGGTTGTACGCGCGCTGCAGCGTGACTAGGCGGCGCAATTCCTTCAGCGGCTCGGGGCTGTCGTCCACGCGCAGATCGAAGACGCGGTCTTCCCAGGGCTTGCCGCTGGATTTCGCCTTCACGATTATGATGGCTGCCGATTGCCTTCCGCGAATGTCGCCGCCAACTGCCTGTGCGGCATCGAGTGCGGCCAGCATACGCGTGGCGAGATCGCCTTTCGATTCTTCGTAGGCCTTTGCCATCGCCGGCCAGACTTTGTCGTTGGACATCAGGTTCGCTTCCACCGAATACTGGTTGCCGATGTGGTGGCCTGCGGCTTGGATATCTTTCGCGCCTGTATGCGCCGCCACCCGGCCTTCTGTGTCGATCATCGCCACCTGGCGGACATCGCGTCCATCATCAGCCAGCAGCAATCCCTTGAGAGCATCGGGCGCACTGCGTCCGGCACGCATCAGGTCGAGCCCCAATTTCCCATAGCTGGGATCGACAAACGACTGCGTGGCCACCGCACCTACGCCCGCTTCAGCCCACGGCACAACAGATCCAACGCTGAACCAGTGCGATTGCACTGCGACACCCATCTCCCCAGTAGCGGGATCACGAGCGACGATGGAAAATGTGTGGACGGGGCGGAGTGGATGAGGTGCCTGTTGGGCGAAGACTGATATCGAGAAGAAAAGAAAGGAGAGTAGTCGCTTCATGGCAGGAATTGTAAACGAACAAACAAAGACACGCTCTTCTCTGTGCCTCCGTGTCTCTGTGGTGAAAGGAATTTACAACGCTGCGGCTTCGCGCTCCGCATGAAGCTGCTGTAATGCGCGGACATTGATCTCACCGCGCTGGATGGCGGCGATGCCCTCTGCCGCTGCTCGCGCAGCCGCCAATGTAGTGATGGTGGGAATACGCGACGTTACCGCCGCGCGTCGGATGGCCTTGTCGTCGAAGAACGGGTCCACACCGTAAGGCGTATTGATGATGAGCTGAATTTTGCCGCCCTTGATGAAGTCCACGACGTTCGGGCGGCCTTCCTTGACCTTGTAGACGCGGTCCACCGCTAGCCCTGCGGCCTCAATCACATTGGCGGTGCCGTTCGTGGCCACCAGTTTGAAACCAAGATCGGCGAAGCGCTGCGCGACCGGAGCGACTATCGCTTTGTCGCGATCTTTCACGCTGATGAAGACTGTTCCCGTGGACGGCAAGACTTGTCCGGCTGCGAGTTGCGCCTTGGCAAAGGCCTCGCCAAAGTTGTCGGCGACACCCATCACTTCGCCCGTGGACTTCATCTCCGGACCAAGCACCGTATCCACGCCGGGGAATTTGCTCCAGGGAAATACCGGCGACTTCACATAGAAGTTGTTGCCGGTATCCAGCACCGTTCCGCGTTCAACGTACTCTGGCAGGAACTCACGCAGCTTGCGTCCTGTCATCAGGCGCGCTGCGACTTTCGCGAGCGGGATTCCTGTGGCTTTGGAAACGTACGGAACCGTTCGAGACGCCCGCGGATTCACTTCAATCACAAACACTTTGTCGCGCTGAATGGCGAATTGAATGTTCATCAATCCAACCACGCGTAGCGCTCGCGCCAGTTTGAAGGTGTAATCGCGCATGGTGGCGAGCAGATGCTCCGGGATATCTACCGGCGGCAGCACGCAGGAGGAATCGCCGGAGTGAATGCCCGCTTCCTCAATGTGTTGCATGATTCCCGCGATGACGACATCTTCGCCGTCGGAGAGCGCGTCCACATCGATTTCGGTGGCGTCTTCAAGGAAGTGGTCCACCAGCACCGGACGCTCCTGCGAATATTCCACCGCTTCCTTCATGTATCGAACAACCGATTCGTCGTCATACGCGATGACCATTGCGCGTCCGCCAAGCACATAGGAAGGCCGCACCAGCACCGGATAAGTTGCTTTGTTCGCGGCAGCGACTGCTTCTTCCACGCTGGTTGCCATGCCTCCCGGCGGTTGCGGGATATCTAATTCATCCAGCAGCTTTCCAAATCGCTTGCGGTCTTCCGCCAAATCGATGTACTCAGGCGACGTGCCAATGATCGGCACTCCGGCGGCTTTCAGCGGAAGCGCGAGGTTGAGCGGATTCTGTCCGCCGAACTGCACGATCATCCCGATCGGGGCTCCGGAAGTGGCTTCATGCTCGAAAACGGCGAGCACGTCCTCCAACGTGAGCGGCTCGAAATAGAGACGATCGCTGGTGTCGTAGTCCGTTGAGACCGTTTCTGGATTGCAATTCACCATGATGGTTTCGTAACCATCTTCGCGTAGCGCGAACGCCGCGTGGCAGCAGCAATAATCAAATTCGATTCCCTGCCCAATGCGGTTTGGCCCGCTGCCCAGGATGATCACTTTCTTCTTGGACGTCGGGGGCGCTTCGTCCTCTTCTTCGTAAGTGGAATAAAGGTAGGGCGTGTAACTTTCGAATTCCGCGGCGCAGGTGTCCACCAGCTTGTAGACCGGAATCACTCCATGCTTCTTGCGCAGGTGCCGGATCTTTTCCG
>JAOAPL010000386.1 GCA_025462925.1 Acidobacteriaceae bacterium | reverse complement strand
ATGTCCACCCATTCACAAATCGGACCACGCGAACGACAGATACTCACCGCCATCATTGAGACTTATATCTCGACGGGCGAGCCGGTGGGGTCGCAAACCGTTTCGCGTACTAATAAGGATGGTCTCTCAGCGGCGACCATCCGCAATGTGATGGCAGACCTCTCCGAGGCCGGATATCTGGAGCAGCCGCATACTTCTGCAGGACGCGTGCCCACGCCGGATGCTTATCGCTACTACGTTGAGCAGATCACGGGACGCGCGCAGATATCGCACGCCGATCAGGACAAGATTTCAGATTCCTTTCGGGGCGTCTCTGATGTGCAGGAGTTCATGGAGCGGACGTCTCATGTGCTTTCGCTGGTGTCGAGCGGGGTGGGCGTTGCGGTCTCGATGTCCGGCAAGAAGAACGCGCTGGACCACGTGTATTTCACCCGGCTGGCAGGACAAAAGATCCTCGCGGTTGTAGTTACCACATCCGGCATCGTCCGTGACCGTCTCTTGCGGATGGAACGCGAACTGACCCAGCAGGAGCTTGAGCACGCCGCGCGATATCTGAATGAGAATTTCCGCGGATGGACGATCGAAGCCATGCAGACGGAGCTCGTCCGCCGCATGGAAGAAGAGCGTAGCCAGTATGACCGCATGATGCAGGCCATCAACGATCTCCGCAAAGGCGGCGCGCTGGATGATCCACACGGATCGCAGACGGTCTATGTGGAAGGCGTGGCGAACCTGGTTGTAAGCGAAGAAGACAAAGAGCGACTCGGACAAATGTTGCGGACGCTGGAAGAGCGGCAGAAAGTTGCCGACCTGCTCTCAGCCTATCTGGATACGCGACAGGAAGCAGTGCGCGTGGTCATTGGATTGGAAGAGAAGGTCCCGCAGATGCGGAACTTCGTGTTGATCGGAGCTCCTGCGCGCGTAGGCAATGAAGTGATGGGATCGTTGGCTGTAATTGGGCCAACGCGAATGGACTACGAGCATACGATTAATGCGGTCTCATACATCGCGCAATTGTTTGACAAGATTCTTAATGAGTCTGAGTAAGCGAATTTATAGATCAGAGAAGTCAGGGAAATGTTCAGAGATAGAAACAATTCGCAAGTGGAAACTGAGCCGGCCGCGAAAGACGGTGAAGATCTGTTGCCTGCAGCCGAGCCGGAAGCCGAGCTGCCTGGCGAGACCATGCAGCCGCAAACTGAAACCAAGGCGTCTGAGCCGCAAAGCGGTGAGGGTGATCCCCGCGACCAGGTAGTCAGGCTGCAAGCAGAGCGCGACGCGCTCTTTGATCGACTTGCGCGTCAGCAGGCGGAGTTCGAGAACCTGCGCAAGCGGTCAGCGCGCGAGCAGGCGGAGTTCCGCGATTACGCCACCGCCAATACGGTAAAGTCGCTGCTGCCAATTCTGGACAGCTTTGATCTGGCATTGAAAGCACAAGGCGATGGCAACGATCTCCGCAAGGGATTGGAACTCATCCGCAAGCAAATGGACGAGGTGCTGGCAGGGATCGGAGTGCAGCGCGTGCCTGCCCAAGGTGAGCCATTTGATCCGCGCTTCCATGAAGCCATTGAGATGGTGGAGTCATCAGATACTCCGGACAACCAAGTGCTTGACGAACTCCAGCGTGGATATAAATTGAAAGACCGGCTGTTGCGTCCGGCCATGGTACGTGTCGCACGAAATCCCAGGAAGTAGAGAAAACAGCGAGTTGCCTACGAACACAAAAAGAGACTACTACGAGGTCCTCGGGGTCAGCAGGAATGTCACTGAAACCGAGCTGAAGACCGCCTATCGCAAACTTGCGATGCAGCACCACCCTGACCGCAATCCGGATGATCCATCAGCCGAAGATAAATTCAAGGAAGCCGGCGAAGCCTATGCCGTGCTCTCTGACGCGGACAAGCGCGCTGCTTATGACCGCTTCGGTCATGCCGCAGTGAACGGCGGCAGCGCCGGATTCGGCGGATTTGAGTCCGTTGATTTCAATGACATCTTCGGTGATATCTTCGGAGACATTTTCGGCGGCGGGAGTGGCAGACGCCGCAATCGTGCCCAGCGCGGGAATGATCTGCGCGAAGACCTCACGCTGACCTTCGAAGAGGCGGTCTTCGGCATCAAGAAGCAGATCACTGTTCGTCGCTACGAGGCGTGCGATGGATGCGACGGGCTGGGAGTGGCCCCGGGCAAGTCAGCCGTGACCTGCAGTGCGTGCGGCGGCCGCGGCCAGATGCGATTCCAGCAGGGATTCTTCACTGTCGCGCGAACCTGCTCGCAGTGTTCCGGCGCGGGGCAGATCATTAAGGACCCGTGTCCGAAGTGCAAAGGGCAAGGCAGAATGCTGCAGCAGCGCACGCTGGACGTCCAGGTGCCCGCGGGCGTGGAGGACGGGACGCGTATTCGTTACTCCGACCAGGGTGAAGCAGGTGCCAATGGCGGGCCTCCGGGAGACTTGTACGTTGTCCTGCATGTAAGGGAGCACGCGTTCTTCGAACGTGAAGGCAATGATCTTTACTGCGCCATTCCGGTCTCCTTCCCGCAGTTAGCGTTGGGGACCGAGATCACCGTGCCCACGGTCTACGGAGAGCACAAACTGAAAGTGCCAGACGGGACACAGCCGGGTACACGTTTCCGCATCCGACACAAAGGGGTGCCCGTGCTGAATGGCGGCAACCAGAAAGGCGATTTGTACGTTGAAGTACGCGTGCAAACGCCGTCCAAGCTTACAAAGCGGCAACGTGAGTTGCTAGAAGAGTTGAACGGCATCAGTTCGGTTGAGAACAAGCCCAACAAGAACCTGTTCAACAAGGTGAAGGACATCTTTGGGTGATGTACCCGGGAAGAGTGTGAATGAGAAGCCTGCACAATTACGGTTATGTGCTCTTCATACTCGCACTCTTTGCTGCTGCCGTCCGGCTCACGCGTTCGCGCAGTGCGGCTGAATCACAAAGTCTGCGGCTGGAAAACCCTCGCGCCCGGCTCACGCAAAAGCTTTTGGCGCTGATTGTTCTGGTTGGCGCTTCGGCATTGAGCGCCATGTCGACTTGGCACATGCCCTGGCTGTGGGTGGCTGCGGCGGTAGCATGGCTTAGCGGACTGCAATCCGTGTTGTCGTTGGTGCTGCGCTCGCCCGATCAACTGCTGGTGCTGGAACGCGTCTTCGGCGTTCTATTCAGCGGTGTTGCAATTGCAATTTACCTCGTCTTTGTTCGATAGCCCCCGATCCAATCTATGACACGCCGCCGCTGGATCGCTGATGAGGTGCACGGGAATCGCGCGACTCTCACTGGACAAAATGCCCGGCATCTTGCGCGAGTCTTGCGGGCACGCGTGGGCCAGGAGTTCGATATCTCCTGCGATTTCTCCGTGCGTTTGGGAAAGATCGTGACCATCGACGACGATCGCGTCGAATTGCAACTGGGCGCAGAGATATCGCAAACAGCTGAATCGGAGATCAGCCTGTTGCTCGCCGTCTTCAAATTCGATCGCATGGAATGGGCAATCGAGAAGGCGACAGAGTTGGGTGTCACGAAGATCTTGCCGGTGATCGCGCAGCGTACCGACGCGCATCTCGGCGTCGCCGCCGCGAAGCGTGTGGAGAGATGGCGGAAGATCGCGCATGAAGCTGCGCAGCAGTCGCGGCGAACCGCCGTGCCGGAGATTCTGGCTCCAGTGAAACTCAATCCAGCATTGGCGGGAATCGCTGAGTCGAGCGCGCGAATCGTTTTGTCTGAAACCGAGAAGGCAGTCACTCTGGCAGAGGTGGTTTCAGCGGCCGATGCTGACAGTCCTCTGCTCCTGGCCATCGGCCCGGAAGGTGGGTGGACGGAAGATGAGGTTGAGACCTTTGTAAAATTGGGTTGGACCTCGGCCTCGCTCGGCTCTACCATCCTGCGCGCCGAGACTGCCGCCGTTGCAGCGCTCGCTATCGCGCGGGCTCTGAGGTAGTTCTTCCCGCAAGCATAGGCAAAACTTCTGATTGCCGCGCGCAATCAAGTCACAGATAATCATCAAACCGCAACCGCACGCGGACCAATCTCGTGAGCAAGCCCCCCACTCCGCAGCAACTTATCGCCATTGAGCACTTCCGCGGGCCCATGCTTGTGATTGCGGGCGCGGGATCAGGCAAGACGACCGTTCTCGCGAAGCGAATTGCCCACCTCATTCAGGAACACAAGGTTTCTCCCGAGCAGATCCTCGCCGTCACCTACACCGACAACGCAGCGGAGAACCTACGCAAGAAGGTTACGGAGTACCTCGGCGCCAAAGCCGATGCCAGCGCTCTTCAGGCGCGCACTTTTCACTCGTACTGTTCCGACCTTGGACAACGACATGGGCGCAAGTTTGAACTCGTCGTCGACATCGACTTGCAGATCTATTTGAACCTGCACCTACCCGAATTACCGCTGAAGCATTTCACCAAGGCCGCCAGCCCCGGACAATTCATCAGGGACTTAATGGAATTCATCAGTCGATGTCACGATGACCTAGTAAGCGTGGATGACTACAAAAAGTACATCGCCCGCTTGGAGTCTGATCCGCCGATTCCGCTTCCCAGAGTCAGCAAGTCCAGCGGGAAAGAACTCAGCCGTGAAGAGATACTGGCGCGCTGCCACGAGATTGCCGACGTTTATGAGTACGTGGAAAATCTCTTGCGCACGAATGGATGGGGAACTTACGGGCACATGATTCTCGGAGCAGTCGACCTGCTGCGTAACCCCGAGATCCTGAAACAGGAACAAGAGCGCACGAAATTCATCCTCATCGATGAATTTCAGGACTCTAACTTTGGACAGATCGAACTGGCGCAACTCCTTGCGGGAGGAGAAGGAAATGTATTCGCCGTCGGAGATCCGGACCAGGCGATCTATCGCTTTCGCGGCGCAACCAGCGAGGCCTTTGAGGAGTTCAAGCGAAGGTTTCCGGCAACTGAGAGTGTGACTCTCGACCAAAGTTTCCGTTCCGTTCCTTCCGTGTTGCAAACCGCCTTTGCCGTCATCAGCAGGAACGAGTGGCCGGAGCGTCAGCCACTGGTTTCTGGTCGCGAGTTGCAGGCGAAGGCTGGCGGGAAGCCCTTGCCGAATTTTTCGCCTGAGATAACGGTCACGCCGGATTCGGTGACCGAAGCGAAGACCGTGATTGATGTCATCGAAAAGCGCAAGCAGGAGACTGGCGCTGCGTGGTGCGACTTTGCTGTGCTTTATCGACAACACAACCATCGCGCGGAGCTGATCTCTGAGTGCGCGGAACGCGGCATTCCACTCGACGTGAAAGGGGTTGACGTGGTCAGCGCTCCGGCCGTTCGCGACCTGCTCGCGGTGATTCGCGCGTTGGTCACTCCAGAAGACTCGGTCAGCTTCATTCGAGTGGCAGCATTGCCGATCTTTGGCATCGATCCACGTCCGCTGAAATTCGCATTGGCGAACGCCGAGCGGGGCACAACATTAGAAGCTGTCCTGCGAAGTGCGAATATCGCTAACGGGAAGAAGATCATTGAAGCGTTTACGCGCACCCGCCAGCAGATCACGAGTATGAAGCTATCGGCCAGGGCAGC
>JAOAPL010000336.1 GCA_025462925.1 Acidobacteriaceae bacterium | reverse complement strand
AGAATTTCACAATACATTTTTGAAACAGGGGTTCCCGCCAGTGAAATTGATCCGCAGACAGATGTTGGGAAATGACAGCCCAATTCTGTAGCTGGTGCCGCAAACAATCAGAATTGCTGTATAAGAGAGTCCTATGAAAATGAGAGTTCGAAAGGCAGTATTTCCCGCAGCGGGCCTGGGCACGCGATTCTTGCCTGCAACAAAAGCCATGCCGAAAGAGATGTTGCCGCTGGTGGACAAGCCCATCATCCAGTACGGAGTGGAAGAGGCGCTGGCCGCGGGTTGCGACCAGATCATTATCGTTACCGGCCGTGGTAAGACAGCGATCGAGGACCACTTTGACCAAAGCTATGAGCTGGAACAACTGCTGGAAGAAAAAGGCAAGACTGAACTGCTGACCATTGTCCGGCAGATCTCAGACATGATCCACGTTGCCTACGTGCGGCAGAAGCAAGCGATGGGGCTTGGTCACGCGGTATTGATGGCTCGCGAACTTGTTGGCGACGAACCCTTCGCGGTGCTGCTCGCGGACGACGTTATCTCCGGCCCCGTCCCGTGCTTGAAGCAGAGGATCAAAGCCTTTGAGGCGACGCAATCATCCATTATCGCAACGCAGCAAGTGGATGGCCCGGCAATCTCCGCCTATGGAGTTATCGACGGCAGTCCTGTGCGTAGCGGCAAATTCAATGGTCGCTTGCACAACATCAAGAACCTGGTGGAAAAGCCGAAGTGGGAAGAAGCGCCGTCGAACCAGGCGATCATTGGCCGATACATCCTCACACCGGAGATATTCAAGGCGTTGGACCGCACGCCGCTCGGGGCTGGCGGCGAATTGCAACTTACTGACGGATTGCGCCTGCTGTTGAAGAAGGAAAAGGTTTACGGATACAACTTCGAAGGCGTGCGCCATGATACGGGAGACAAACTCGGCTTCCTGAAGGCGACGGTCGAATTCGCGTTGCAGAGAAAAGATCTTGGTTCCGGCCTGCGTGATTATCTAAAGACGCTCAAGCTCTAGCTACTCGATCGCATTCGTGAAAAGAAAATCGTGCTGCCAATCCTGTTTGTAGCCGGCTGACCGCAGCGCGGTAGCGAGTTGTGCCCAGTGTCGCGTGCTGTGCAACAGCGTGTGGATGAATATCTTTCGCTTGCTGCTGGTCAGAGTACCCATTGAGCGAGTGGGAAATTCGATGACCTGCTTCCAGTCGTTTTCCTGTGCCGCGTCCAGAAATTTTCTTAACTTCTGAAACGCGCGATCTGCGCTGTCGAACAGCGCCGTGACTTCGGTCGGGAACTTTTCGTAAGGACTAACTTCTTCACCCAGCAGTCGCTCTGCATAGCGCGTGTCGACGGCGACAATGTGCAGCACCAGATTGCGCACGTCCTTAGCTTGCGCGATATCGAGTTTCACATCGAGTGCAGCAGGGTTTTCTTGAAACCACTTTTGCCAATGACGCGATTCGTTTTCCGCATAGGCGAGTAATTCCGAGAGCTTGAGAGCAGGATCCATGACCAGCAGTATATTGCGATAGGAGAACTGCTGCTTAGAGTTTCAGGCCTTTTCCCCACGCGCCTTCGAAGACTGTGTGTTCCATGGGGAAGCGCCCGGCGTATTTTTTGTCGGGTCCCTTGAGGCGTCCCACGCCGAGCATTGCCACCACGCGGACATCTTGCTGCGGAATACTAAACACCTGCTTTACCTGTGACTCCACAAAGCCTTCCATGGGAGCAGTGTCATAACCCAGCGCTTCGGCCATCAGCATCATGTGAGTGACTGCGATCATGATGTGACGATTTCCCCAAACGGCCCAGTCGGGCCCCCAGCCGCAGATATCGCCGGGCTCGCCGCTCAGCGCGCTGGTGACAGCTTTGCGCGTGCTTTCGTCTTGCTCGTCGGTGAAGCCGTGCTCCTTAGCGATGGCGAGCATCTTTTCGAGATCGCCCTGCTGCCAAGCTTTGAGCGCGGCGCAAGCCGTGATGACTACGGACGCGGTCTCAACCTTCTGTTGGCCGAATGCGGCACCGCGTAGCGCTTTGAGCAGAGCGGGATCACGCGCGACGATAAAACGCCAAGGCTGGAGATTGTAGCCGCTGGGCGCTTCACGACCGGCATCGAGGATTTGCTTAAGGACGGAATCGGGAATAGGAGAGCCATCAAAATCCGGTGTAGCGCGGCGAGTGCGAATCACTTCGGAGAGGGATTTTTCGTTGGCGGCCATTTCGTTCTCCCTGGCTTAAAACGAACATAGATGTGGGGATGACCGCAAAGGTTACACTTTAGACGGCGGAAACCTCAACTTGGAACAGCTCTCTTTAGCGCGGCTCGCGCGAGCAGGCGAGTGGAGTCGAGTGTAGGTAATGGCGACGTCGAATCGGAGACGAGCAGCGGAATCTCGGTGCAGCTCAGGGCGACGGCATCACAGCCGTTGCTCTTGAGATCGCTAATCACTTCCTGAAAATAGTTGAGCGACTCCGGCAGAAGTCGCGCGTTCACCAGCTCATCGAAGATAATCGAATTGATGCGAATGCGCTGTGGCAGTTCAGGAATCGCGTGCGCAATCCCTGCCGCCTGAAACTTAGGTGGATACACGGGACCTTCCATCAGATACTTTGTCCCGGTCACGCCGACCTTTTTGAAGTCGCGGCGTGCCGCTTCCGCTGCGACCTCTTCAGCGATATGCAGCCATGGCAGGGGAGACTGCTCGCGCACCATGTCCAGGGCTTGATGGATAGTGTTGTCCGGACAGATCAGGAAATCGGCGCCGACTTTCGCCAGCTTCTGC
This sequence comes from Acidobacteriaceae bacterium, assembly GCA_025462925.1. Taxonomy (GTDB): domain Bacteria; phylum Acidobacteriota; class Terriglobia; order Terriglobales; family Acidobacteriaceae; genus JAICLA01. The sequence continues at coordinate 3,327 of JAOAPL010000336.1, read as the reverse complement.
GCGGAGTCCAGCATGAGGTCGCCAACGCCGCGCCAATCGTCGCGATAAATGCACTCCATGTACTCGTGCAACGAGTGAGTGTGCATGCTGACTTCGGGATGATTGTGGCGCCCCATCAGCGCCGCGCCTTCCACGCAGACAGTGCGATAACAGAGCGCCGCGCCTTCCGCGCTGCATGCGACTATGCCGATGTGCTTTGCCATTTCGTAGTGAGACGGCTAATCCACTGAGGTGATGGTCTCCGGTTGCATGAGCACAAAGATGCATTCGCCGCTGCTCGCGGTGCAAGAAACATTTCCGCGACGAACGATCTTCGTAGGTGTTTCGTCAGGGAAGATGTTGCCAAAGTTGAGCGCATCGAGCTTCGCGCTGTAGCTCTTCAACTCGTCACTTCCGGAGATGAATTTCACGCCTTCCACTTTGCCGGGCGATAGAACAACCAGGAAATCCGCAGTGACGGATTTGTTCAACAGCTTGCCCAAGGAATAGGTGCGCTCCTTGGAGAGATCGGCGCGATGCATCTCAACTATGTCGCTGGTCTTCTTCTTGTCCCCAATGAGGGCAGCCAGCCTGTCTTTCGTCTCGTTCACGGGACGATTACCCGAGAGTGCCTCGGCGTAGAGTCTCACGGCGTCGTCCTTCCGTCCTTTTTTCTCAGAGATCTGCGCGAGGTGATCGCCCACCTCACCGCCTTGCGTGAGGTACCAGGAAGCGCGGATGTATTTTTCCGCTTTTTCGATGTCGCCGCGTTTGAAGGCCACCCATCCCAGCGTGTCCCAATAGGAGCCGAGCGCCATCACTCCCGCCATGTCGCGCATGGACAGGCGGTCAACGGAAACGTTGCGCAGCGAACTCGCAACCGACGAGACCGCAGATTCCGCGTACTGCTGAGCGCGATCAAGATTGCTGCCGTTGTTGGCCAACTCGTAGGCGATGTTGTTCCAAAGCAGCGGATTGGGTTGGAGTTCCAGGGCTTTGTCGAATGATTCGATGGCTTCCTTGTCGCGCTTCATACCGAGATAAGCGCGACCGAGGTTTGCATGAAGGAATCCGTTTTCTGCGTCGAGAGAGACGGCCTTTTCGTTTTCCTCCACGGCTTCGGGATATTTCTTCAACTCAAGATAGAGTTCGCCAAGGCTGGCGTGAGCGTTACGATCCAGCGGATTGATCTCCAATTGCTTCTGATACGGCTGGATCGCATCTTCCAGCCGTCTCTGGTTCCAGAGTGCACGCGCAAGATTGTTGTACGCAAATTCGTCGAAGGCGTTGTTGGCGATCTGCTTGCGATAAGCCTCCTCCGCCTGAGTGAACTCGCGCAGGCCCATGTGTGCGTCGCCCAACATGTTCCAAATCTGCTTATTTTTCGGTTCTTTTTCCGCCGCACGCGTCAAAAGCGACAGCGCCACTTTGTAATTCTGGTTTTGCATCGCATCGCGGGCGGAATCAAGCAGCTCTTCTGTCTTGATGTCCTTGGGCAGTTCCGGCGTGCCTGACGCTGCATTCAAGCTCTCGACGTGCATTTTCTGCTGCTCGTCGGCGCGGACGCTGCGGGAAAAAGCCAGGTAATCCGCGCGGCGCGTGGGCGGGATCTCGCGCATCTTCGTCGACATGGTGCGCTCAGCCGTCAGAGTTTGGCCATCAACCTTATATTTGGATCCGTATTCGGCGTAGTCGCGCTTCACGCTGATCGGAACCGGAGTGCGCAACTTGTATCCCGCGGGCAAAGCCAGCTTGAGCGTGATCTTCAGATCGTAGGGCGAGCCAAGGTCGATCGGTTTCTCCACCTTGGGTTCGGTCTTTGTCGAAGCGGTAACCTTGGCATCGTCGTCCGCATCATCATCGCTGTCGTCTTTGGTTGCATCGCCGGTTTCGTCGTCGTCTCTGCCCCCCGAACTCAGCCCGACTCGTGGCAGTGGCAGTTCCAACTCAGAGGTCTTGTTAGACCACAAGAGAAAATTCGGACGTGAGACCTCAAAGCTGATCTGCAAAGGCACGTGCGTATTGGTCAGATTCTCGACTTTTACCTCGCTGACCTCGCCGCCGATGCCGGAGGTGTAGGCGACGTACTGGCCAACTTCCTTCCATTTGTTTTGCGGCACCGAGCGAAAGACCGCGCGCATCGCAAGTTCTGTGTCGCCGCGGAAAACGCCTTTTACCGTCGCCTTGAGTTTGCCCAAATCGCTAACACTGCCCTCCAGTGTGAAATCCTGTTTGCCCGGGAATGGCGGATCGGCAGGCGTTTCCACCAGCCGCGAGGGGCCATCAAGCGCGGCAAGGAGCGCTTTTTTTTTGCGGATGTTATAGGAGAGCAATCCGAAGGGCGCGATCTCGGTCGTGGTGTCCGCCCAGAGAACGTCCTCTGGTTTCCCGTCCGCCGATTTTTTCTGGATCAAGCTGATGACGTGATCAAACTGTGATGGTGATGGCACATCCGGATCGAGTTTGCGCGATGATCCAATGAGCACCGGCTGCACCGTGTATCCGGCGGCCTTCATCATGGTGCTGAACAAAGTGTGCTTGTCTTTGCAATCGCCGTACTTGTTGGCAAAGATGTCTTCTGCAGTGTGCGGCTGGTATCGTCCTACGCCGAATGACAGGCTCACGTAACGGTATTCCTGCGCGACAAAATCATAGATAGCGGTGATCTTGTCTTCGTCGGTCTTCAGATCGCGCGTGAGGTCGGCCACCTTGGCGCGCAGAGTGGGCGATGCATCCATCTGGGTCTTCTGCAAACTGGCATACCACGAGCCCAGTTCATTCCAATCGTGGAATGTGGTGAGCTGAATGTCAGGAACATAGTCCTCGCGCGCCTGGCGGCGCTTCTTCTTTTTCAGCTCTTCATCAGATTCGCGTTTGAGGTAGTTGCTGGTCCAGCGGTAGATCTTGCGATCGCCTTGCTCGGTGATCTTGGGCGCGAAGTCGGGCTTGTTCTTCAGCTTCACCTCGCGATCTTTGGGCAGGTTGACTTCGAACTGCTCATCCAGCGAAATGATTTCTTTGTTGAAGGTGTGTTCGAACCAGAAATGCTTGGGGATGAGCGGCGAGAATATCTGCGTCTTAATCTGGTATTCCAAGGTGTCGCCGGGACGCAACGCAGCGACCGTCACATGACGCTCGCGATAATCGGTGTAGCTGGGCGCCTCGCGTTCGATCTGCGAAGGGACATCCTGAAAATTATCAGCGGAAGCGTTGACCACGGTGCCATCGGGTTTGCGCACGCGCAAGTAAACGACTTCAAGCTTTTCGTTCGCGGAGTTGTATCCGAAGATCAGCTGTCCCAACTGCTGCACGCCCGCTTGCGTCTGCACGTGGAATCGCGCGGTGATG
>JAOAPL010000335.1 GCA_025462925.1 Acidobacteriaceae bacterium | reverse complement strand
GCTGCCTGCGCGCGGCTTCGTGCCAGCTCGCGTTCCACGACGGCAAGATCGCGCTGATCGAGAGGTGCTTGCTGGTTCTGAGCCGGTTCATTCGCGGCAGGCGCTTCGTTCGACGCCGATTGCGGAGCTACATTTCTGTTGTTCGGCGCGGTGTTGCTATCCAACACTTGGATTCTCGTATTGTCGAACTCCTTGGGATGATCAGAACTGCGGCGCGCCTTGTACACTCGCGCAACGTCGCCCAAGCTCGCCGACGACGTTTGGGCGGCAGTTGCAACTCCCGCCTCAGGATTGCCGACGAACTTCCCCATGCCCGTGTTCAGCACACCGTTGTGCGTGAGATCGCCTTGTGTACCGCCAGGACCCGGTTCCTCGGGAGGCGCACCGTTCAATGCAGGAGAGACGGCTCCGACACCGGGGAAAACTACATCGCCAGTTCCGCCCCTGGTCGGATTGTTAACGTCCACACTGGGAGGCGCACCCGTTGCCGGTCCGCTGCCAGGCAAAGCTATATTAGGCGGTGAAAGCAGCGGCGGATTCACAGGCCCTTGTATGGGAACGCCTGTGGTAACGTATCCGGAATTGACGATTAAGCCGTTGCCATACCCTTGCCAAGCAGGTGCAACCACTACAGGCGGTGCAGTTGTCATTCCACCGGTACCGCCAGCTTGACCACCCGCAGTCTGACCCGCGGCTATTAACGAACTCATTAACCCAAACAACAACAAAGACCTGAACATAACGAACTCCCCGTACTGCTACTGGGAATGTTTGATTACTAGGGAGTTAACAGGGGATGCCAGAGATGCAGGACTGGTGACAAGGTTTTCTGGACAGGCGGCTGCTTACGAACCAACGTATCGGGCGTAAAGGCTGCGGGCGATGGCGGTATCTGTGGTGCCTTTGATGATGGCGCGGCCATCGGGAAAGAGAGTCATCTCGTAAGCGTCCTGCCAGAACTTGAGGACAAAATCGTTGTGCTTCACGCGGCCGTGCGGCTGGAGCCGAGTACTCATTTCGCTGAAAGAGATGGGACGATGCCGCTCGTGGATCTGCACGGAATTGCGTCCGCATAGTGTGATGTGAGGACGGCCATCGCCGGCGAGATGAGGAAATTGTCGCAAGGCGCAAGTCTGGCAATCTGCGCGCGGAGTTGCCGTGGAAATTTCCGACCGATCATTCGACCAGAGGTCATGCGAGATCATGGTCCGACGAATTTTATCTTTAGCGCCCACTAGGATTTTCAAAGCTTCCGTCGCAGCGGTCGAGGCTACCATGTTCACTGCTGAATTCAGAATGCCGGCTGTATCGCAGGTTTCGGCCGTTCCCGCCGGAGCCGCGGGAAAGAGACAACTCAGGCATGCTGTCTCGCCGGGAATGATGTTCATAGTGAGCGCGTACGCGCCAACAGCGGCGCAGTAGATCCACGGGACATTCTGTTTTACGGCGAAATCGTTGATCAGATAGCGCGTCTCGAAATTATCGGTGCCGTCGAGAATGAGTTGCACGTCACCCAACAGAGCTGCAATGTTCTCGGGAGTGAGGTCGGTGACGTGGGGCTCGACATCAATTTCGGAGTTGAACGCCGCGATCCGCTTTGACGCGGCGGCGGCTTTGGGCATGGATTCCGCGGCATCGGACTCGTCGAACAATGACTGTCGCTGCAGGTTGCTGGGCTCGACATAATCGCGATCGATGATGCGCAAGGAGCCAACGCCTGCGCGCGCAAGCAGGCTGGCGAGGGCCGAACCGGTGGCCCCGCAGCCGACGATGGCTACCCGGGAATTCTGCAGCTTTTCCTGGCCTTCCGCTCCGATTCCGGAAAACAGGATTTGCCGGGAATATCGCTCGGCGAATTGCGATCCGACCTCGGCTTTTGTTTTCAAAGACATTTCGTCAAATCCGGGGTTACACGTTTATTATAAGTGCTGCTACATGCCACCTTCAGTGCGGATCGGCTCGACTGGGCTACTCGAGCATAAATTCTACAAATTAGCGATTTAGACGGTCGGATTTGCTAGAGCTGCGTTTAGACTTCATCAATCCTGGAACAGAGAGGAACTGAGTGTCGCAGTCCCGCGCGGCAACATTGCTGGCCGTCATCGTCATGGCATTGGCCGGCGTCAGCACTCCCCTTGCGTCGCAGACCCCACCCCAGGCTGCTGCCCAGGATTATAGTCAGGCGCTTGATTCCTATCTGGGAGCGCAAGTGCAGTCCGTGGATTTCCGCAGCTCTGTTCCCATCAGCGCCAAAAGCAACTTGGAAAGAGATAAGCAGGAGTTGCTCCGCATCCTGCCAATCAAGCCCGGCGACACTCTCACCCGCCGGAAATTGCATAACAGCATCCAAGCGCTGCAATCGACCGGAAGATTTGCGGGCATCGAAGTGGAAGCAACGCCGGTCGCGCCGAACCAGGTGGCGCTGGTCTTCGTTACAAAGCCAAACTATTTCGTCGGGCTCATTCGAGTTGAGCGGGCGCCGCAGCCTCCTACTGCGAATCAACTGGCGAACGCGAGCAAGCTGGAATTAGGCCAGCTTTTCACGCCGGCGGCCCTCGATCGGGCCATTGCACAGATGAAGCGCGTGTTGGAAGACAACGGATATTACAAGTCCGCCATTGAGGCGCACTACATTCTTGATCCGGACTCCCAGCAGGCCACCATCGGCTTCAGGGTTTTGGCGGGCGACCGTGCACTAGTGGGTAAAGTGACGGTGAGCGGCGATCCCGGGATATCCGTGGATGAAGTCATGGATCTTGCCAAGATCCATCCCGGTGATGCAGTGGCAGTCTCTCGAGTGACACGCGCCCTTACGCGGCTGCGAAAACGCTACCAAAACCAGAAACGGCTGGAAGCGCAGGTTGCAGTCAGCGATCGCAAGTACCATCCGGAAAGCAACACACTCGATTACAACTTCAACATCCAACCCGGCCCCACAGTGGACATCGTGATAGAGGGCGCAAAACTGCGGGAGGGATTGATAAAGAGATATGTTCCGGTCTACGAAGAAAATGCCGTCGACGACGACCTCTTGAATGAAGGCCGCCGCAACTTGCGCGACTACTTCCAGACGAAGGGCTTCTTCGAAGCCAAAGTGGATTACAACAAGAGCGTGGATGGACCTTCCGCACAGCATCTCTCGATATCCTTCGATGTAGATCGTGGAGAGCGACACAAACTGGTTGAACTGTCTGTGGAGGGGAATAAATATTTCGACACAGAAACCATTCGCGAGCGAATGCAGATACAGCCGGCCAGCCTCCTGTTGTTTTATGGCCGCTTCAGTCAGTCGATGCTGGCGCAGGACCTGGAAACAGTCCGAAATCTCTACACTGAGAACGGGTTCCTTCACGCAAACATAACCAGCTCGGTTAAGGACGATTACGAAGGTAAAGGGAACATCCGCGTCATCGTTCGCGTGGATGAGGGGCCGCAATCAAAGGTGCAGTCGTTAAAGATCGAGGGCAACAAGACATTTCCCGAGGAACGCTTACGCGATCTGGTCAGCATCAGTGAAGGACAGCCCTACTCCGAATTCAACATCTCCAATGACCGCGACGCAATCGTCAGCTTTTATTTCGATCACGGTTTTCCCGACGTGAAATTCGACTCGTTTGCCGAGCCCGATGCGAACGTGGCGAACCGCATGAACGTCCGCTATCAGATCGCAGAAGGCAAACAGGAATTTGTCGATCGGCTCCTGGTCGCGGGATTGGAGAATACGCACGCTTACGTCGTCCGCCGCGAGATCAATCTCAAACCAACAGAACCTCTAAGCCAGAGAGAGATGCTGGAGACCCAACGCCGGCTCTATGACATTGGCATCTTCAATGAAGTGAACGTTGCCGTGCAGAATCCACAAGGATCGCTGGACAACAAGAACATCATTGTTCAGGTTGATGAGGCCAAGCGCTACACCTTCACCTACGGCTTGGGATTGGAAGTACAGTCAGGAAACATCAGCAACACCTGCGTGAACCAGACTCCGACCGGCGGACAAGTCTCAGTCCCCTGCTCCGTTCAGGGAGAAACCGGCGTGAGCCCGCGCGCCACACTCGACCTGACGAGGATCAACTTTTTAGGACGCGACCACACCATTCTTTTCAAGTCCCTGGTAGGACGCCTGCAACAACGGGGCCTGGTCAGTTACGAAGCGCCACGATGGATGAACAGCGATAACAAGACCCTGACCTTCACCGCCTTTTACGATAAAACACAGGACGTAAATACATTCACAGGGCAGCGACTTGAAGGCTCTGCGCAGATACGCCATGTGGTGAGCAAAGGCACCACGCTTCTGTACGGACTTACTTACCGTCGCGTAAGCGTTGACCAGTCCACGCTGCATGTCGCCACCGACCAGATCCCACTGCTGGCGAAGCCTGTCCGAGTGAGCTTTCCGGGGCTGGCGGTCGTTCGCGACACTCGCGACAACCCGATCACCTCCTCGCGCGGCACTTATACTTCCGCAGACGTGAGCGTCGCGGGCAAGATTTTCGGATCGCAAAGCAGCTTCTCAAAGTTGTTGATCCAGAATTCCACTTATTATCAACTCACGAAAAACGCCAAAGTCGAACGCAGATGGGTATTCGCGCGGTCTTTGAAGATAGGGATCGAGGAGCCGTTCGGCTCGGTGAACCAGGCCTTCGTCCCTCTGCCGGAACGCTTCTACGCCGGAGGCGGAAGTTCAATTCGAGGATTTTCCATCAACCAGGCCGGCCCGCGTGACCTGCAAACCGGATTTCCGCTTGGTGGCAACGCAATGTTCGTGAACAGTTTTGAATTGCGCACACCACCCATCGCCTTGCCGTATCTCGACGAAAATGTGAGTGCGGTCTTTTTTCACGATGCCGGCAACGTCTTCGCCACCACTAAAGACATGTTCACGAATATTTTCCGCATCTCTCAGCGCTCGGTCGCCAGTTGCCGTGACGCCATCAACCCCAGCGCAGGATGCGACTTCAATTATGTTTCTCACGCGGTCGGCGCCGGGTTGCGATACAAGACGCCGATAGGGCCCGTCCGCGTGGATGTGGGTTACAACCTGAATCCGACTGTATTTCCCATACGCACAACTACCCCGCCGCAAAGCGAGACCCTTCGGCGATTCAACTTCTATTTCAGTATCGGCCAGACATTCTAATGAGACGCGTCTCACAACTCGGGCTGTTGCTGTCACTCTCGCTGTGCTGCGCCGGGCAAAAGATCGTGGACAGGATGGTCGTAGTAGTAAATAACCACGTGATCACGCAAAGCGATTGGGAGGAGCAGGAGCGTTTTGAAGCTCTGGCGGAAGGACGCAGCCCGAAAGATGTGGAACATTCCGCGGCGGCGCTGGAGCGCTTGATCGACCGGGAACTAATCTCCGAACACATTACGAACGTCAGTTTTCAACATGCTACGCCCGAACAAGTAACAAAACAGATCGCGGAAATCCGCAAACAGATCCCTGCTCAGAAGTCGCAGACTGAAGGGGATTGGAAGAGGACGCTCGCGGAATATTCGCTCACCGAGGAAGACCTTGAAAACATCATCGCAGCGCAGCTCGACGTTCTCAGGTTCGTGGAAGTCCGTTTTCGTCCCAGCGTGCAAGTCTCCCCGGAAGAGGTGGACGCTTATTACAAAGAGACGTTTTTGCCGGAACTAAAAAAGTCCGCAAACAGTGGTTCGCAGCCACAGCTGGATCAAGTCAAGGACAAGATCAGGGAGCTCCTCGTCGAACAACGTGTGAATGAGATCCTGAACAACTGGGTGCAAAATCTGCGCAGCCAGGCAAACATTCAACGGCTGGATGCGCCCCCTCCGGCACTGCAGAAGACTGACAATCGCTAACGAGCATGAGTAAAGACCCGATCATCCCGATAGATGCCGAATCCGAGTTGCCGCCCGCGCCGCGTTCGAAGCGTCGGCGAAGTGCATGGATCGGTATTGGATTCATTCTCTTGATCGTGGGCACAGTTGCATACCTGACAAGCGATCGCTTCCAGAATCGGGTCAGACTGAAGGTGATATCGGAATTGGAGCGCGTGACCGGCGGCAAAGTGGATTTGCCATCCTTCACATGGAATTTGTCCAAGCTGGAGTTTGTTGCGCAGGACCTGACGATTCACGGATTGGAAGCGCCCGGCCAGTTGCCATACGCGCATGTCGACAACTTGAAGGTCCGGCTTAAAATTCTTTCCCTGCTTGGCCGCGAGATCGGATTGCGAATGGTGGACGCGCAGCATCCCGTGGTCCACATCATCGTCAATCCTGATGGCAGCACGAATCAACCACAACCAAAGTTGCGCCCTCAAACCGAAGGTTCGCGGGTGGACCTCCTGTTCGAACTCGCGATCGATCGCACACAGGTCAGCAATGGTCTGTTGATCTGGAATGACAGTCGTATCCCTCTAGACTTCACCGCTGAGAGAGTTTCCGCGCAAATGGCCTATGCGCCGCTCGACCGGCGCTATGAAGGAAAGATCTCTGTCGGCGGATCGCTTGCGACATTTGGGAACTTTCATCCGCTGCCCTCGAATGCGGAATTGCAGTTCAGCCTCATCAACACCGAAGCGGGTATCAAGTCATTGAAATGGTCTTCCCCCGGCTCGCGACTGGAGGCCAGTGGACGCATAGTCAATCTCTTCAATCCTGAGATCGAACTCACGTATTCCGCGACACTGAGCCTTGCCGAATTGGGTTCTGTGGCGCGCATGCCGGAACTCCGCTCCGGCACAGCCGATGTAAAAGGCTCGGCAAAATATTCCGCCGCCAATAGAAATAATTTCTATTCATCGGACGGCAAACTGGTTGTTCACGGGCTGGCGTGGAAGACTGATGCGCTGAACATTACTGGCGTGGACGCTACCTCCGCATTCTCGCTGGACCAGCAGAAGCTCGTGCTTACAAGCATTATCGGCCGGATGATGGGCGGGAGTTTCCGAGGCGATGCCCACATTCAAGATTGGACTAAGGTGACTGCGCAAACGCCCGGTTCAGGGAAGGCCAGAATGGCGCAGCGAGGCAGCGCGAATTTTCGGGTGAGTGGAATCGATGTTGGCCGTGCGGCGATAGCATTCTTCCATCCGAAACTTCGTCTGGCAAAATTAAACGCTAAAGGCAGCACCGCGGGGACAGTCGCACTGGCGTGGAAAGGCTCGCCCGCAGACGCGAGCGCAAATTTGAATCTGGACGTGACGCCCCCGGCGACACCGCCGTCCAGCGGTTTACCCATCACGGGACATCTCCGTGGTACTTATGATCTGCGCAGCGATTTATTGGAATTCTCGGAACTCAACTTGTCCACTTCTGCCACGCGAGTGAACGCGTCGGGAGTCCTGGGCAGCGAATCCGCGCAACTCACATTGAAAGCCGAGACGAGCAATTTAAGTGAGCTTGATCCGGTGCTCTCCTTGCGCGAAACCGGATTGCCCTTCGATCTGCAGGGGCGAGCTGCATTCAATGGCAGCGTCGCCGGAAAGTTTTCACTGCCCACCATCCGCGGACATTTGGAACTCGCGGCCTTCGATTCCTTGATAAACCTCGCTGTTGCTGGAGCGCCAGCGCCAACCCCGCAACAGCGAGTGCATTGGGACTCAGCCACGATGGATTTGCAATACTCGCCAAAATTCGTTTCCGTCGCCAATGGGCAGCTGCGCCGCGGCAATGCGCAGATTGCATTCTCAGGGCGCTCCACTCTGCAAAAAGGACGATTCGACGACAGCAGCGCGTTTGTCCTGCAGAGCCAGATTCGGAATGCCGTCGTAGCAGACGTGCAGAGCCTTATCGGAACGGGATATCCCATCACTGGGACATTGAACCTCGTTGCCAACACGTCGGGCACGCTTAATGACATGCATGGAAACGGCAGGTTTGAAGTGACGGCGGGAACGATCATGGGTGAGCCGTTCAAGAGCCTGCATTCAGACATTCGATTCATCAGCAATGAGGCGCAATTGAGCAACCTCGTGCTCCTGCAGAATGGAGCGGAAGTGACAGGGAGCGCGGCCTACAATGTCGCCACAAAGATCTTCCACTTCGACGCGCGTGGAGAGAATTTCGACCTCGCGCATATTCAAATCCTGCAACAGCCGCGACTCAGCATCGCCGGACGCGCCCATTTCCAGGCTAGCGGATCTGGAACATTTGCGCAGCCCACGATCAATGCCACGCTGCAGATCACGCATGTGGTGGCCAATACCGAAGCCGTCGGCGATGTCAATGCCACCGCAGTAACCCATGGGCGGGAGATGCAGATCGATGCGGAATCACACCTCAATCTCGCCGATTTGAAAGTAAACGGGACCGTGCAACTAGAGAATGAGTTTCCCGCAAATCTGCAATTCAAGTTCAGCAAGCTGGATTTCGACCCGTTGCTGCGTGCGTATCTTGGCAATCGCGTGAGTGGACATTCATCCGCGACCGGAAGCATCGTCGCCAGCGGACCATTGCGCCAGCCGAAACTTTTGCGCGCCTCCGGCACTATCGACGAAATGACTGCGGAGATCGAGAAGGTACCACTACGCAGTCATGACCCTGTAGTCTTTGCATTCGAAGATCAGAGTTTCAAGCTCCAGCATTTTCATGTGACTGGGGAAGGCACTGACTTGCTCGCGGAAGGCACCATCGGCCTGGTCGGCGATCGGGCCATCAATGTCCGCGCCAATGGACAAGCGAACCTGAAGCTGTTTCAGGGATTCAGTCCGGGACTTCTTTCGTACGGAATCACCAGCATGCAATTGATGGCAGGTGGAACCATTGCAACTCCGTCCGTCAGAGGTGAGGTTAAAATCCAAAATGCGGGAGTCTCGTTCATCGATCTTCCCAATGGGCTCAGCGACATCAACGGCACGCTGATCTTCAACGAGAATCGTTTGCAGATCAAATCATTAACCGCGCGCACCGGTGGCGGAACTTTGAACGTAGGTGGATTCATCGCCTATCGCCGGGGACTGTTCTTCAATCTGACTGCAAACGGGCAGGATATACGCCTGCGATACCCGCCGGGAATCAGCGCGGTCGCCAACACCGACCTTCGCCTCTCGGGAACGCTGGAGAGCGCGTTGCTCTCTGGCGATGTTCTGGTCACGCGATTCGGTGTGAATCCGAAATTCGATTTCGCTCAGTACCTGGCGCGCAGCAAGCAAATGCCCGCCGTACCCAAGCCAAATTCCGTATCGGACAATCTTCGCCTTGATGTTCACGTGAACTCCACTCCTGAGTTGGAAGTGGAAACATCGCTGGCGAAGATTGCCGGCGATGCCGATTTGCGCTTGCGTGGCACCATCGCGCGTCCTGTTGTTCTTGGCCGCATCAACATCGTCGAAGGCGACGTGTTCTTCAGCGGCACAAAATACCATTTGGAGCGCGGCGATATCGCATTCACCAATCCTGTGCGCATCGAGCCGATATTGAATGTCGAGGCTTCGGCGCGCGTTCGCGAATATGACATCACGCTGGGATTCCACGGCTCCGTGGACAAACTCAGCACCAATTACCGTTCCGAACCGCCGCTGCCTACCGCCGACATCATCGCCCTGCTGGCGCTGGGACGGACGCGCGAGGACACGGCTTTGAACCAGCCGACGAACCAGACCTACACGGACACGGCATCCAATGCCATTCTCGGGCAGGCGCTCAACGCCGCCCTGAGCAGCCGCGTGCAGAAACTCTTTGGAGTAAGCCGCATCAAGATCGATCCCCAAGTTGGCGGGCCGGAAAACAACCCCAACGCGCGACTGACGATCGAGCAACAGGTGAACAACAACATCACCCTCACGTACATCACTAATCTGGCCTCGTCTGCACAGCAGATCATCCAAATGGAATACAACGTGTCCAAGAATCTTTCCATACTTGCTGTGAGGGACCAGAACGGCGTAGTGGGAATAGAAGTGCGCCTGCGCAAGCGCAGGAAGTAAGATGTCCGGCAATCCTGAGTCCGATCCGTTCGCGTCCTTGCGACATGCAATGGTGGAGCAACAACTTCGTGTCCGCGGCATCCGCGATGAGCGCGTCCTGGCCGCCATGGAGCGGGTGCCTCGGCATGAATTCGTTTCGGCATACAACAACGAGGCCGCTTACGAAGACCATCCCATTGAAATAGGACAGCAGCAGACCATATCGCAACCGTTCATGGTGGCGGCAATGGCAGAAGCTGCGCAGATAAAACCCGCGGATGTAGTGCTTGAGGTCGGCACTGGCTCCGGATATCAAGCCGCGGTACTAGCGGAGCTGGCCGCTGAAGTTTTTACCATCGAACGTTTTGCATCGCTGGCAGAGACCGCGCAAAAGCTGCTCGCGCATTTGAACTACGCAAATATTGTCGTGGCACTCGGCGATGGCAGCAATGGACTGCCGCAGTATGCACCCTATGACGCTATCGTCGTTGCCGCGGCGGCGCCGGAAATTCCTCCGGCGCTAGTGGACCAACTGCGTGAAGGCGGCCGGTTGGTGATCCCTATCGGCAGCGCGCAAGAGCAGGAATTGTTTCTTCTGCGCAAACAGAATGGGACACCCGCAACGCAAAAACTTTTCGGCTGCAAGTTTGTTCCCTTAGTCGGCCGATACGGCTTTCATCCAGCGACGTAATCCGAAGGCTATTTTTTGCGGTTCCCGCCGGCGGGAGTCACCTCCCGCCGAAACGGGACGATCGCCCCGCGATGCGGGTCCACGGTGTTGTAGGCGCGGTTCATCACTTCTTCCTGGATATAACTGACGAACTCCTGCATCTGCTTTTGCATGATGTCCATGCGCTCGCGCATCTGCAGGATGATGGCGATACCGGAGATGTTCACGCCCAGGTCCCGCGCCAGGTTCAGGATAAATTCCAGACGTTGAATATCTTCGTCCGTGTACAGGCGGGTGTTGCCCTCTGTGCGCGACGGCTTCAGCAGACCTTCGCGCTCGTACAGGCGCAGCGTCTGCGGATGTATGCCATACATTTCCGCCACTGCGGAAATCATGTACGCGCCTTTTGATCTACGTTTGGCCATTAGAGCTGCCGTCCCTGCGGGACTCCCAAATTAATTTGCACTTGCACCCGCCACTTCCGTGGCGGGCTAACTATTCCGCCCCTTCGGGGCTGTAAGCCTGATATCACTCTCTGCTTCGCGTACGTCTTTAAATCACAAATT
>JAOAPL010000240.1 GCA_025462925.1 Acidobacteriaceae bacterium | reverse complement strand
GGAATCCATAATTGTGCTTTCTTTTGGACGCCGCACCCGCAATCACGAAACGCCTGCGGAGGCCTTAACCTGCAGAGCAGTCGTCGCGCTGCGGAGTTAACCGCTAACAGCGGGTGAGGTGTCCGTTTTGGATGAGAAGTCGAATCTCAGCTACCCGTCCGCTTGGTCGCGCGCAGGTACTATCGCAGATGCGACGGAACCAACTCCCAAACGGCACACTGCTTATAACACAGCAGGGAGCAGATGGCGGGCACTCAGTCCGCCTTGATGTAGCCGAAATGCCTACAACTTCTTCACCCTCTGCACTTCCCTCACACCGCTGATCTTGCGGACACCCGTCGTGATCCGTTCCAGGTGCTTGAGGTCTTCGATGTCCACCACCACATCGATGGTCGCGGTGCCGTCGGCGGTGCGGACATCCATGTTGCGAATGTTCGTGTTGTCGTCACTGATGACGGTGGTGAGTTGTTTCAGCATTCCTGAGCGGTCGTCGCAGAAGACGGTGATCTTCACCGGATAAGTGCCCGGCTTCCCGACTTTCGTTTCCACCTTCTTTGACCACTCCACCGCGATCTTGCGCTCCGGCTCATAGAGAAGATTGGTCACGTTCGAACATGAGGCCGAGTGCACAGCCACTCCCTTGCCGCGGGTGATGTAGCCGACGATCTGCTCTCCGCGGATGGGGTTACAACAGCGCGCGCGATATATCAGCAGTTCGTCATGTCCCTTGACGACGATGGCGGCGCTGTCTCCGGTGCCGCCGAAGACACGTTTGATGACGCCGGTAAGCCCGCTCGGCTTGGCTTCAGTATCGGACTGCGGCTGAGCGTCTGCCCCGGCGCTGTCTGGAGCTACGCGCGCCAGCACCTGCCGTGCCGGGAATTTTCCGTAACCGATTCCCGCGTACAGATCGGGCACGCCGCCTAATCCGTATTCGGAAGCGACACGCTCAAATTCTTTATCTTCGATTCCCTTCAGGGTCACGCGATACTTGCGCGCTTCTTTCTCGATCAGCTTGCGGCCGATCTCAATCGCGCGCTCGCGCTGATGCAGGTTCAGCCAATGTTTGATCTTGTTACGCGAGCGGGACGACTTCACGAACCCAAGCCAATCGCGGCTGGGCGTGTGTCCTGTCTGCGTCATGATCTCCACCACGTCGCCGTTCTGCAGCTTGTGGCGCAACGGCACGATGCGTCCGTTGACCCGTGCGCCGACGCATTGGTGCCCCACTTCAGTGTGAATGGTGTATGCAAAATCCACCGGCGTGGCATCACGCGAGAGGATCACCACCTTGCCCTTGGGTGTGAATGTGTAAACCTCTTCGGGATAAAGATCGACCTTGAGCGTGGATAGAAATTCGCTGGGATCGGAAACGTCCTGCTGCCACTCCACTACCTGCCGCAACCATGAGAGGCGTTGCTCGTCCTTCGCCGATACCGGCCCGCCATGCTTGTACTTCCAGTGCGCGGCAATGCCTTCCTCCGCCATCTTGTGCATCTCTTCCGTGCGGATCTGCACCTCGAATTGCATACCGCCTTCGACGATCACCGTGGTGTGCAGCGACTGATACAGATTCGGACGAGGCATGGCGATGAAATCTTTGATTCGCCCCGGCACCGGACGCCACAAACCATGGATCGCGCCCAGCGCGGTGTAGCAGTCTTTAACAGATTTGGTAATGATGCGGATGGCCAACAGGTCATAGACCTGGTCAACGGTGATGTGCTGGCGCAGAAGTTTTTGGTGGATGCTGAAGAGCCGCTTGATGCGGTGTTCGATCTGCGCGTCCACCCCATTCTCTTTCAGCTTGGTCTCAATGATGTCGACGGTCTTCTTGAGAAAATCTTCACCGGCCTTGCGCCGGGCCTCCACCGCTTCTTTCACTTGCTTGTAGGCGATGGCATCCACGTAGCGGAATGCGAGGTCTTCCAGCTCACCGCGCACCTTGCCCATGCCCAGCCGATGGGCGATGGGAGCGTAGATGTCCAGGGTCTCGCGCGATATCTGCTGCTGCCGCTCCGGCGAAAGATGTTCCAGCGTGCGCATATTGTGCAGGCGGTCGGCTAGTTTAATGAGCACCACGCGGATGTCGTCCACCATCGCCAGGATCATCTTGCGGACGTTCTCCGCCTGACGCTCTTCCTTGCTCGTGGCCACATCGATCTTGTCGATCTTGGTCACGCCCTCGACGATGTTGGCCACCTGCTCGCCAAATTCGCGCTTGATGTCTTCGCGCGTGGCTTCGGTGTCTTCGATAGCGTCGTGCAATAGGCCGGCGGCAATGGCGCCGCTGTCCAGCTTCATCTCCGCCAACACCAGCGCCACTTCCAGCGGATGCACAAGGTAAGGCTGCCCGGAAGCGCGGGTCTGCCCTGTGTGATGTTTTAGCGAGTAGTCGTAGGCCTTGCGGATAATTTCCAGATCGTCAGAGGGACGATTGGCCGCGACCGTCTTCATCAGGTCGCGAAACTTGGTGACCGTGAGAACGTTAGTCGCAATCTGTTGGCGGAGAGTCGCCATGTTCGATTATAGCGTGAGGTGGAAGAGGCTTGTACGAAGCGCTCCAGCTACGTTGCGGGAACCGCACTCGCTCGCTCCGTTGCTGGCAACGTGCCACGAACATGCCGCACTTGCAGCATCTGCAATATCCACCACACTCCCCAAGCAGCCGCAAGATGCTTCAGCGTGTGCCCGCTGACGAGTTGCCGAGTGAACTCGTAGACGGGCTTGTCCGCTGCTTCGAGAATCTTGGCAGCGACATACAAGAGCGCCGCGAATCCAAGCTCGCGATTTCCCGTGTACCGCGCTGGATACAACCACATGATCAGCGGGATCGCTAATGCCGGAAAGAATTGAACCAGCAAGTAGAGGCGCAAATCACCGGTTCCGTGGATCTCCGTCCACTGCCAATAGCTCACGCTGAAAGCTCCCAGCAGAAGAAGCACCGGCATCATTGCCAGCCCGATTTTTAGGGAAATCCGTTCACAGATGATCGCCGACATCAGTCCCATGAAACCTATGGTCATGGGCAGGCGGTCCCAAACCAGCCGCGCGTTGTCCGGAGCCAGGTGATAGAAGCCGGAACCGAAACACGTGAGCGCGACCCCGACAAAGAGGATGATGTATGACCACCTCTCCGCCGGGCGCGTAAAGACTCTCTCCAGCTTGTTCGCGAGCAGGCAATTCAGCCCGAGAAATCCAACGATTAGAAATCCAATGTTCGAGAGAACATCAAGCGCGCGGGGAATACCAGCAATGGTGCGGTCATCTACGAACTGGTGGTAACTCAAGGGCTGGGCGATCGGCGGAACGAACAGAAACACCGCGATAAACACAGTGGCAGTGACGCCGAGCAGAATTGCGCCGCGTTTTTTATCGTTCATGGGGATTGATTATTGCTATTGAACGCTTGTCCCGCCCGGAGTTGTCGCAAGTTCTTTTAAGAATTGCCGGGCTTCCTGCTCCTGCGCAGCCAGCGCGCTCTTTTCTTCGGGGTTCAGCACGTCAGAATCGCGGAGCTCCGACATCAACTCAAGTGCCTTCTCCATCGCCGCTCGCGCATCTTCCACGTGATCGAACGACACATGAAGCACAGCCATGGTGAAGTAAACGTCCTTCTGGATCTGCGGTGGCGCATCCAGCGCGGCGTTGAGCACCCGCAGGATGTCTTCGTAATGCGCGTCATTGTAGTGCATCGCTGTTGCGAGCAGAAGGCGGGTCTCAGCGCGGGACTGGCGAGCGCGGCCGGCATCTGCGCCGGCCATCTCCTCATAGATGCCGCTGGTAAGCAGGTCAGAGGAGATGTCGATCGTCTCCTGGTAATGCTTCTGCATTGCCGCCGCGGCGGCGCGGGCCAACTCGGAATGATGCCTTTCGATCGCAGTGGTTACCGTCATATGATTCCGACATTGTAAACTCTCTGCTCTCACCCGAGAGCGGGACGGGTATCCTCGCCTATGCCATCCGCGCAAGAAAAATCGATTCTGGTCACCGGCGCTTCGGGTCTGGTGGGATCCAAGGTGATAGCCAGCTTGTCCGCGCAGGGACGGCGGATCGTCAGCTTGGTCCGCCACAGGTCTGCGTCTCAAACTTCTGCGCAGCAGATCCGCTGGGACCTGATCAACCCGCTTCCCGAGGACGAACGCGCGCTCGCCGAAGAGAACCTCTCCGCGGTAGTCCACCTCGCAGGCGATCCCGTATTCGGAATCTGGACCTCCGCGAAGAAAAAGAGCATTTACTCCAGCCGCGTCGATGGCACTCGAAATCTCTCGCGCTATCTCGCCGCATTGCCGCGCAATCGTCGGCCAGAGGTACTAATCTGCGCCTCGGCGGTGGGATTCTATGGCAATCGTCGCGATGAACTCCTGACGGAATCGAGCGCGCCCGGCACTGGATTCCTCGCTGACACCTGCGTTCAGTGGGAAGCGGCGGCACAGCCCGCGCGCGACGCGGGTATCCGCGTTGTCCATCTGCGGATCGGCATTGTGATCACAAACAAAGGCGGCGCGCTAACGGCAATGCTGCCTGCGTTTCGCTTCGGACTCGGAGGAAGGCTCGGCTCCGGCAAGCAGTGGATGAGTTGGATCACGTTAGAAGACCTTTCTGCCGCAATCGAGCACGCAATCAACAACAGCGATCTGTCCGGCCCGGTGAACGCCGTCGCGCCGAATCCCATCACGAATGCCGAATTCACAAGCACTCTCGCGGGCGTGTTCGGCCGACCCGCCATTGTCCCCGTCCCTGAATTCGCGTTGAAACTCTTGCCCGGTGGCATGGGAGAAGAAGCGCTGGTCGCCAGCGCGCGGGTTGTCCCGGAAGTCTTGTTGAAACGGAATTTCGGATTTCAATTCCCCACGCTCGGGCACGCATTGCAGCACGCGCTAGGGAAATAGGTGCGCGGTTGCTTCGCACTCTCACTCATTGACTGCTAAGAATCTGCATAGGAACTCACTTTTCTATTGCAGCAGTAAACCATTTGCGTTCACAATGCGTTCAAATTAATCAGATCTTTTTAACAACTTCTGCGGACTCTTATGCAAGCGGGTGCCGCAGACATTGTGAAGGAGTGTATCGATTGATGGTCCCGGAAACGCATCCGTTGCGTGAATTCTTCAATGGCTTGGTGGCGAAGCATTACTCCGAAAGCGCCGGACTTCGCGACGCGGAGATAACCAGCTATGTCGCCAACCTGTTGGCGGAATTCTGCGAAGTGAACGAAGTCTTCAAGTTGCGCAATGAGGCCGGACGCTCTCTGGATGATGTCGGCGAGATGCTTCTTGAAGCCGATCCCATCTACGGCCCCGCCCCTTCTTTTGACCGCGAACGCCAAGTGCGCAAGCACGTTGGCGATTACACTCTCTTCTGCTCCGGAATGTTTCCCGAGAGCATCAATCACCATCGCCTGCGCAAGCAGCGCCTGGAGAACATGGTCGATTTCATCAAGGCGGGAAAAGAGAGCTACTACATCGTCTCTAAGTTCGACTTCTTTGAGTACGCGAAAGTCGCGCCGCTGTTCGGCAAACTCTCACGCGAATTCGAGCGTTGCGTTTACGGACTGAACATCGTGAAGAACGAATTGGAAGTGATGCAGCATCCGATTGCGCGGCGTGCGACTGAACTGCTTATGTAACTGCGGGCGCGCTGACGCCCAGCCGATAGAAACTCAATACCGCATCGCCCTGCTTCAATTCGCGATATCGCTCCAGCGCGCCAAATCTTCCGCCGGGATCGAAATGTTTGTCATGTTCGGCGATGACGATGCTCTCAGCTCCGATCAGCCGGGATTGTGAGACGAACCCCAGAATCTGTTCATACGCGCCGTGCGATCCATACGGCGGATCGATGAAACAGAAATCGCATTGCACCACCTGCGAATCCAGCAAACGGATGGCCTGCGCGGCTTCGCGCTCCAGCACCTCAAACCCATCTTCGATATCCAGCGACTTCAAGTTATCGCGGATGATTCGCGCCGCCTTCTTTTCTGACTCCACGAAGTAAACCTGCCGCGCACCACGGCTGATGGCTTCAATCCCGACAGCGCCGGTACCGGCATAGAGATCGAGCCAGACGGAATCTGGCACCCGAGGGCCTACCACGTTGAACAGCGTCTCCCGCAGTCTGTCGCTGGTGGGACGCGTATCCATCCCCGGCGGGGCGTTGAGTTTGCGGCTGCGAAACTTCCCGGCGATTACTCTCATTGTCGTTGTGCCATTGTAAAACGACCTTCGCCGGTGCCCCACTCTGAGCAAAGCGAAGGGTGGGAAGTACAATGGTAAGGAAAGTCACGCATCGGCTGCCGTTGCGTGTTCATCTAATAAATGACAGTCATGAAATCATGGTCAATCCCGCTGGGAAAAGTCTTCGGCGTAGAGCTGCGTCTGCACCTGAGTTTTCTCTTTCTCGTGATGTTCATCCTTTTCCCGTTGCTTGATCCTTCCGCGCCCGTTGGCGCGGGCAAGGGTATGGCCCTGATCGGGATCATTACTCTCGCTGTTCTCCTGCATGAACTGGGACACATCCTCGCTGGAAACGCGCGCGGCGTATCCCCGAAAGCGGTGATGCTGCTGCCGATCGGCGGGGTTCCGCTCCGCGATGGCAGTGACCTGACCAAATCCCCGGCCGTTCGCGACGAAGTCTTCACGGCTCTAGCGGGTCCGATTACGAACCTCATCGTTGCAGGCGTCGCCACTCTCGTTGCATTCGCATTGCGTCCGAACCTTTTGCAAAACTTGCTTGCGCAGCCTTATCTTAGCGTCGAAGATCCGCTCAAGAGTTTCATTTGGGTGAATGTTGGATTGGCCGGATTGAACCTGCTTCCTGCGTATCCGCTGGATGGAGGACGCATTCTCCGCGCATTCCTCGCCGACCCCGGCTCGGGCCCTGAGCATGAAGGCATGACTTATAGCGCAGCCACGCGGCGTGCGGTGATGATCGGACAAGCATTTGCCATGTTCCTGATCTTCGCCGGCATCCGTAACACCTGGTTGATGTTGATCGGATTTTTCCTCTTTGTCGCAGTGCAGATCGAAGACCGCAGCCTGCTCTTCCAGTCCGTGATTGAAAGCGTGCGCCTGGAAGAGATCATGCTCACCGATTTCTCCACCCTCTCACCCGCCGATACGCTCGAAGACGCGCTGAACAAGGCCGTCCACAGCCTTCAGGATGACTTCCCTGTGATTCGTGGCAGTGACATGGTCGGTGTGATCAGTAAACAGAACATCCTGCGCGCACTGCGCGACGAAGGAAACGGGTACGTTCAGTCGGCGATGAAGAAGGCCTTCGAAACAGCGACTAAAAACGATTCGCTTGCAGCGGCGTTCCGGACAATCACCAAAGGGACAACTATCATCCCGGTGGTCGATGAGAACCGTCTGGTGGGAATTGTGACCCTGCAAAACCTGATGCACAGCATGGGGCTGTTGGCAGAGAGCCGCAAGCTGCAACGCGAAGAAGAGTAGCGAGTCCTAGAATTAAGAATTGTCTAGCAATGGAAAAAATCTCAGAAGAGTTTGATGAAGGTGTGTTTGCACCAACCAGAACGCTGTTCTTCGCTTCTGCGCCTACACTGAACGAATTGCCAGCGGCGGTCAGCGCTACTTCTTCACA
>JAOAPL010000176.1 GCA_025462925.1 Acidobacteriaceae bacterium | reverse complement strand
ACTGCGATGAGGTCGATTTCCGCTGGCAGATAGATAGCACTCACCTGTGCTTCGTGGGATTTGGCCCGTGTGAATTGTTCTGGAAATTATAATTCTGAATCTCTGCCCGGGCAGAACTGATTTAATTGCTAGGCAGCCGGTTCAAACCGCAACAAGTCGCCCTCGAGTACAGGCAGACCGGAGGTCGCCTCGGGTGATATGCCCTGCCAGTTTAGCTTGGTGCGGTTTACCAATCGTAGCTCCTGGCAGATAGCTTGACCATTTTCTGAAGACCGGATCCGCACCGCATATCCCGCAGTGGTTCCTTTCGGAGGAGTGTTCGTCTTCCACTCCAACAAAGTCGCCTCCAGCGCCTCCGTGAGGCTTTCCGCAGGTTGGAGACAAAGCACCCAATCATGTTTACAGTCATTGGCGTATGCGCCGTTCTGCACTCCGGTAACCGCGGGAATCACCTTCGCGCCATAATCTCGCGCCACTTTAACAGTGCCGTCCTCGGACGCGTGGTCTACGATGACGATCTCATCACAAGGGCGCAGTGTCTCCAGCGTCCGGCCCAGCCGGCGTTCATCGTTACAGGTATGAATCAACGCGCTTATTCCAGGCATTGTGTTTGTATCTCAGTTCCTAAGATGCACAAGGTGAACAATCGTGTGCGGACCATTCGATATACTTTCAATATCCGATGCCTGCCATTCGCATTCTTTTTCTCTGGCACATGCACCAGCCGTTTTATAAGGATTTGGTCACCGGCGAATACCGGTTGCCCTGGGTGCGCCTGCACGCTCTCAAAGATTACTACGGCATGGTCAAGCTGCTGGACGAATTCCCCAACGTCCACCAGACCTTTAATCTTGTCCCCTCGCTGATCGCGCAGATAGAAGACTATGTTGCGGGTACCGCACGAGATCCCTTTCTCGACGTTGCCTCCAAGGCCGCCGACTCACTCTCTCCCGAAGACCGTCGCTTCGCCTTGCGTTATCTCTTTCAGGCCAACGTTGATAATTTGATAGACCGTTATCCGCGATACAAGGAGTTGTACGAACAATTCGCCGCATCTGATTTCGACCCAGCCAAAGCCGAGCCCAATTTCTCAACACAGGATATTGCTGATCTGCAAGTGCTTTCGCAGATCGCATGGTTCGATGAATTCTTCATCGAGGGCGAACACGCCGATCCAGAGATTCAGGCGCTCATTGCGAAAGGTCGAGGGTATGACGCGGCCGATCAACAAATTGTACTGACGAAGTCGCGCGAGATTTTGGCGTCGGTCCTTCCTGCGTATGCTTCGGCGGCGCAGCGCGGATTGATCGAACTCTCCACCTCGCCTTACTACCACCCCATTCTGCCTTTGCTTTGCGATACTGATCTCGCCGGGGTTTCCAGTCCCGGCTTGCCGCTGCCGCGCACACGTTTCACGCATCCCGAAGATGCCGCTGAGCAGCTTCAGCGCGGGCTCTTATTGCACGAACGGGCCTTCGGTATCCGACCGCGCGGTGTCTGGCCGTCGGAAGGCAGCATCTCTGACGAAGTCGTTGACATTGCCCACAGTCTCGGCGTCCACTGGATGGCTACCGACGAAGGTGTCCTCGGGCGCTCCGCCGACACCTATTTCGAGCGCACTCGCGACGGCCGCTTGCACCCCGAAGGCGCGGCCAAGCTTTACAACATCTACCGATACCAGCAGAAAAATGGGGACATGCATCTCGTCTTCCGCGACCACTCGCTCTCAGATCTGATTGGCTTCGTTTATTCCGGCATGCCACCTGCGCAGGCTGCTGAACACTTCATTCATCAATTGAAGGAGTCAGCGCAAGCTATTGTTAACCAAGGAAAAAATGCAATCGTTCCAGTCATCCTCGACGGTGAGAATGCTTGGGAATTCTTTCCCAAGTCCGGACGCGAATTCCTTCGTCATCTATACCGGGCAATACAAGCAGATCCGCAGTTAGAAGCGCTGACTATCTCCGAAGCCATTGAACGACACCAGCCGGATGACTTCGGCACTCTCTCACATCTGGTGCCCGGCTCTTGGATCAACTCGAATTTCAACGTGTGGATCGGTGCGCCGGAAGACAATCGCGCATGGGATTACCTCACCGCTGCGCGGGATTTCTTTTCCGCAAACGCTTCTGCTGTGTCTCCAGAACAGCGCGACCTCGCCCACGAAGAACTGCTGATAGCTGAAGGCAGTGACTGGAACTGGTGGTATGGCCCAGAGCATCATTCCGCCAATGACGCCGATTTTGACGAACTCTATCGCAAGCATCTCTCGAACGTTTATCAGGCGCTCGGTTCTGCGCCCCCCGAATATCTGGCCCAGCCCATCAGTCGTAGCCAGGCCGGAGCGCGATTTGTCGAGCAGACCGCCTACGTCACTCCACGGATCGACGGCGAGGCTACCGGATACTTCGACTGGATCGGCGCGGCCCACTACAGCGGCGACCGCCGCAACTCGGCGATGCACGGAAAGAAATTCCTGCTCGATTCCGCCTACGCCGGCATGGACAACGAATTCCTCTACACACGGCTCGACTTCTCCGACGACGCCTTTTCACAACTGGGCTCGAGTGCCAACACCCCGGATCTCCTCATCGCCGACTTCAACCTGATGCTCACCATTGAGAAGGACGAAAAGGCCGAACCAGCGAACGTGCCTTCGGGCGACTTGTTGCAATTGGACATTCGTGTCCGGGCCGGGAAGCTCGTCGCTTGGGAACTGAAAGAGCCTGATGTTGCGGGCAATCTTTCCACTAATGGTCACGGCGCAGCCGCACCAGATTACCAGCAGGGAATTACCGTGTGTTTGGGAAAGGTATTGGAAGCGCGGATTCCGCTGGACTATCTAAACCTGAAGATTGGGAAATCGATCGAGATTCGTTTTAGTCTCTGGAAGGACAATCTCCCTGTCGACGCTTTGCCTGCTGAAGGATCGATCCGTTTGAAGAGGATGACCGAACACGAACTCGCCATTAGCGGAGATTATTGGAAAGCCTGAGGTTTCTCTGTACGAAATACGGCGGCGTCAGCGCGCCTCGACAGCTCCTGTCAGCAATGCATGTCCGTCTATTTGGGCAGCGCTTGACTCAAACCGCCATAGACCCACATGCCAACAATTGCGAGCAAGATCACTCCGGACAGCGCGCCCACCCATCGGACGGCCGGCTCCACTTTGCCCAGCGTTCTCTGCAACTCTGCTTGGTCTCTCGCCATCTGCGATTCGCCTTCGGCCAAAAAGAGCTGATCGTCCTCGTGCATCTCCAGGGTTGACCGGTAGATGAGTAACACCACCAAGATCGCCAGTAGCACACCCAGAAGAACTAACAACATGAATATTGGAGTCATCCTGACACCTCTTGCCATTCTTGCCGGTCCAGCCTCGAGCGGCCACTCGCTCCCAAGTTCCGCAAGAACCCCGGGACGTTGTGCACCGGACCTCCGCAAATTATAGCCCTGCTTGAACTGCCACTTGGGCAATTATTTTGCTACCTCTTGTTTGACGCTCGAATTCTGCGTCCGGTAGGCGTAGTTCGGCATCAAATTTTGTGTTGCCAGTTTGCTATACTGGATATACCGTTCAGCTATTTAGGAGACATAATGGCTACCACCACCAGCAATCCAGAAACTCATACGCCGGAAATAGCGCCAGAAACCAAGTCTTTGCCCGTAAATCTCACTGAGAATGCGATTTCCAAGGTCAAGGAGATCATGGCACAGCAGGACCCCGTTCCCGCTGGACTGCGCATTGGTGTGGTTGGCGGCGGTTGCTCCGGATTCTCTTACAACATGTCTTTTGAGAACGCTCCTGGCATGATGGACAAAGTGTTCACCTTCGACGGACTAAAGGTCTACGTCGACGCCACCTCGGCCATGTACCTCAATGGCTGCGTAGTGGATTACGTGGAAACACTCGAAGC
Organism: Acidobacteriaceae bacterium; assembly: GCA_025462925.1. Lineage (GTDB taxonomy): Bacteria > Acidobacteriota > Terriglobia > Terriglobales > Acidobacteriaceae > JAICLA01. Next base: position 18,952 of record JAOAPL010000176.1, on the reverse strand, counting down.
TGCCGGATTCAAGTTCGAGAACCCCAACGTAAAAAGCACCTGCGGTTGCGGATCGTCCTTCAGCGTCTAACGCCAAAGTCTAGGGTAAATTGAAAAGCCTCACCAAATCGGTGAGGCTTTTTGCTGTTTAGGAACTAGAAGCCAGAAACTACTTCGGAGGAGCTGTCGGCCCAGTCGGCCCTCCCGTGCTAATTCCGGGATTCCCCATCCCTGGATTCCCCATTCCTGGATTCAACCCGTTCTGTCCGCCCTGAACTCCGCCCGGGGTGCCACCTTGCACCCCCTGTTGTCCGCCTACAGCGCCACTGCGGTCAAGAGTGGGATCATATACGAATTGCCACTCGTTGTATTTTGTCTTGCCATCAATCTCTTTCAATCCCTCTTTTTCGCTGAGACTCGATACGCCCACGATTGGCCCACCGCCCAGCGTTTGCCCATTGGACAGCGGTTTGGACATGTCAGATGCGTTCGCCACGCCAGGACCTGTCCCTGCTCCCGCAGTCCCCGTGCCTACAGTCGCTGTTCCGGTCCCCATGCCTCCAGTTCCTATGCCACCAGTTCCTATGCCACCAGTTCCTATGCCTCCGGTTCCCGTGGCGGCAGTTGCCGTGCCTCCGGCGGGACTACCGCCCGCACTTCCGCCTACAGCCCCCGCAGGGGTTGCGCCCTTCAAATAGGCGGGACGCGGTTTCGCCACCACCTCTCCGAAATGCAGAAGCTTCCACTCGTCTTTTCCGGTGATCGGGTCTTTGTACTTTTGTCGCAGGAAGCGAAGATTGTTCGTGCTTACTAGCTGGTCCACGGATGCGGGATAGCGGCCGTACTTGCGGTAGTAAAGCTGGATGGCGCGCCTGTACTGGTTCCCACGGTTGATGAGCTCTAGCTCGCGCTCGCGCTTGATCTGCGTCTTGATCGCAGGGACGGCAGCCGCAAGGGCAATGATCGCGATCGTCACCGCAAACAGGACACTGATCAAGATGTATCCGCGTTCACGTCTTCGACCTGTGACTTCACACTTCACGATGTCTTAGCCCTGTGGCAACGGGATCGTCTGCCGATTATTGTTCAAGATGTCCTCAATCTCCACGGACGAGTTGGTAATATGCACGATCCGATATCGCCGATTGATGACCTCTCCCTCTGCGCCGATGAAAACATCATCACCGTTGGATAGAAATATCTTCTTTGCTTCGCCCGGCCTGCTCGCGAATCCATAAAACTTCAACGGGATCGGTGGGGGCGGGGGCGGCGGAGGTGGAGTAAATACCTGGGGCTCTTTCACTGCCGAGACAACTGGTTTCGGAATCACTTCCGCTTCCGGCTCAAAAATGTTCCTCTTGCCCCCCGTATATTCCTGGTCTTCGCTGGACCTCAGCAGATCGAATCGCAGTGTCGGATCTAATGACGCAACCAGCGGCAGCTTGCGGCCCTTCTTTACCGATCGCCCCTGCGTAGTCGGCTTTTTGACGGCAGGGGGCGCCATTACCGCGGGAACAGGCACTCTCGCCGATACAGTCGGTTTTCCCATGTACATGCGCCCGACCACAATAGCGGCCACCAGCGCCAGCACCACCAGGGCGCCGATCTCTTTTCTGTTTTCCGTTCCGACTTTCATCAACCTCCAGCTTTCGTGCCGCGCGCGGGAGCTTTGCCTGCCGGCTTTTCGGGCGCGCTCTGAACATTGTCCGGCCGCTGGTAGGTTTCCAACTTCATTGACAGCCGGACCGCTCCCGCCTTCTGCTCATCCAGAGTCAACCCATCGACTAGGAAAAATACTTTATTTCGTTCCACCGCATTGATGAACCGCGCAACATTCGCATATTCGCCGCTTAACTGTGCATCCAACGTGATCTCTCGCAGGTCAGGAATATCAGTCTCTAAATTGTCGTAATGGACATCACTCAGCGTCACATGGTTCGCGCTGGCGAGCTTTCCAATCTCTTCCGAGACTTTAGATTGCCTCGCCGGCAGCCTGTCCCGATAGAAATCATTGATCGCGCCGTGTGTGGTCACCAGCTTTTCCGGCAGCCCCCGCAACGGTCGCACTTGAACTTCCTTGCGCTTGAACTCATCCCGTGTATCGCCCAAATCCTTGTAAAGCTCCGCATTGGTCTGTCCGATCGGCAACACGAGATAAAGCACCGCAAGCAATGAGATGCCACCCAGCACTCCTGCAATCACTTTGAAACGCGTCCGGACTCGAGTGAGATCAGCCATTAGCTGCTCCCTTTGCGTACCGCCGGAGAATATTCAGAGACGATCTCCACTTTAAGCTTGTTCTCTTTCGTATCGGTTTTTGCTTGCTCACTCACCATTTGCGGCTCACGAAATCTCGGTGATGTTTCCATCCGCCGCACCAACTCGATGGCGTCGTCGCGCTTTTCGCTCGTGATCGAGAGAGTGAATTGCAATTGCCCTTCAGCATTCAACTCCGGCTTGATCGAGACCACTTGCACTCGCGGCGGCATGATCTTTTCCAGGTCAGCCAGCACGTTCGTCCAGCTGAACGCCTTGCGAGCGAAGAGCGCATTCAGAAACAATGCCTGGTCGCGAGTGCCGGAATTTTCCGGTCGGTTAAGGATCGACTCCGCTTCGCTTCGCTCTTTATCCAGTTGCAGCACTTGCTGACGCTTTTCCGCCAATAGGTTTTCGATCTGGCGGGAATCATCGTAGCGGTGGTAGGCATAAGTGCAAAGCGTCACTGCGATCACCGCCAGCACGATCACCAGCGGCAGCCATTGCATATAAAAACGCCGCGCATCTTCATAAGGACGGCTCGCGAGATTGATATTCAGTCTCATAGGCTTAAGTTAGCAGCGCCCCCGCAACTCCCGTCAGCATGGATTGAGGCAGGGTTTCGCCAAGGCTCTCTGCCGCGGACACACCGGAGCCGTTCAACTCTGAAACCCGCACTCCGATCTCCGATTGCAATGCCGCACCAAGCCTGCTCACATCCGCCAATCCAGTGACCAGCACCTGTTCGATCCTCGAAGAGTATGTGTCCTCGAAAAAGACCATTGAAGGATGTATCTGCTCCGCCAATTCTTGCGCGCTCACTTCCGGACGCCCCGGGTGATCCAGCATGCGCAGCAAGATCAATGACTCTTTATCCACGATTGCCACCGACGTAGTGTTCACGTCCACTTTCACCACCATTGTCGGTCGGTCTGCCGTAACCATTCCCAATGTCGCTAGCGTCGAAGGGATCACGACTCCGGGTGCATAACCGCAGTCGCGGAATGCTGCTTCGTATTCTTTCATCACGGCGCCGGGAGCGAGCGCGGCAATGATCTTCACATTTCCGTTACCGCCATTGCGGGCATAGGACAGCGCGGCGTGCTCCACATCAAAGGGCAGGGACTTCTTTACCCGGAAGCGAATGATGGCTTCTGCGTCTTTGCGCTCATCCGGCAGGCTGTCGAATTCCAGCAGCAGCACGCGAACGGATGCATCTGGAACAATCGCGATCAGGTCTTTCGAATTCGCCGCGACCGTGCCCAGAGCTCCTGTGATTGCTTGCCGCAGGGCCTCGCCTTGGAGCACGTTCGGCGACGCAAGGCTCGCGGAGATTGCGCCCGTCGCCAGTCTGCGGCTGCTATAAATATCCACCGACGTAGCATTCTTCGCCGCACGGGCCGCGATCACGCGGTCCGCGCCTATTTCGCATGCCAGTTTCGGTCTGTCCATCTTGGATTGCTTGCTTATCATTCTCTTGGGTTCCAGCTACCGCGTCGTCTCAATGAACGTGACCTTGTTGATTTCCTTCAGCGTCGTTATGCCGGCTTTGACTTTATCGATCGCCGACTCGCGCAGGAAATGCATACCTTCTTCTCGCGCCGCTCGACGCACTTCCGATGTCGGTTTCTTTTCCAGGATCATCTCGCGGATTCGGTCCGTAAGGTCCAGCAACTCGTGGATGGCCGTTCGGCCCTTATAGCCGGTGCCAGCGCACTCGATGCATCCTTCACCCTCATAGAACGTGAAGTCGCGCCATTCTTGCGAGCCTAACCCGCTCGCCTCCAGCACTTCCGCCGGATACTTCACCGGGGCCTTGCAGGATTCGCAGACGATTCGCACCAACCTCTGCGCCAAAATACAGTTCAACGCCGAGACGAAGTTGTAAGGCTCCACGCCCATGTTCAGAAAACGGCCGATCACGTCCACCACGTTGTTCGCGTGGACGGTGGTGAACACAAGGTGTCCTGTAAGCGCCGACTGGATCGCGATCTGTGCTGTCTCCGTGTCGCGGATTTCGCCCACCATGATCTTGTCCGGGTCGTGGCGCAGGATTGACCGCAGTCCGCGCGCAAACGTCAGGCCTTTTTTCTCGTTCACCGGGATCTGAGTCACGCCCCTCACTTGGTATTCGACCGGATCTTCAATGGTGATCAGCTTGTCCTCTTCGGTCTTCACTTCATTCAACGCCGCATAAAGCGTCGTCGTCTTACCTGAACCGGTTGGCCCCGTCACCAGCACCATTCCGTAGGGTTCGGCAATGTAGCGTCTGAATTTTCTGATGTCATCTTCGCTGAATCCGACGACATCTAGAGTCAGCGAGCGAAACTTTTCGCTCATCGATTCCTTATCCAACACGCGCAATACCGCATTTTCGCCGTGGATGCTCGGCATAATGGAAACGCGGAAGTCAATGGAGCGGCCGTTGTACCGCACCCGGAATCGGCCGTCTTGCGGCACGCGGCGTTCGGAGATATCCAGTTCGCTCATCACTTTGATTCGCGAGATGATCGTCGAATGATGTTCTTTCGCGATCGGCTGCATCGCCTGCTGCAACACGCCATCGATGCGGTACTTGATGATTACTGAATCATCATACGTTTCAATGTGGATGTCGCTTGCCCGTCTCTGCAGGGCGGTGAAGATTGTAGTGTCCACTAGCCGGATGATAGGGCTGAGGTCGGTTCCCGTCGTCAACCGCTCGATGGAGATAGTTTCATCGCCGTCTTCAGTCTCGCGGATCACATCCAGCATGAACCGTTCGCCTGCCTCATCCAGAACGCGTTGCGACTGCTCCGTCTTCTTCAGGATGTCGCTGATCTGCGACAGCGTCGCCACTTTTGTGAGAATGCGCTTGTTAAGCAGCAGACCGATCTCATCGATCATCATCAGGCAGCTGGGATCTGAGATAGCTATCGACAGCGTCCCATTCTGTTCTTCCAGCGGCACAAAGTTGTAGCGGAACATCAAGTCCACGGGAACTGACTTGAACAGTTCGTGGTGGATATGAAAATTCCTTAGATCAACGAATTCTGATCGATACCGTTTTGCCAGGTCGCGCGCGCGCGCCTGGTCGTCGGTTCCCGGTTGAATCTGTACATCGGCGCCATTTACGAATAAAGCCATAATTGTTTTCTATTCTCTCGGTTTAAGGGACTGTGTGTTGGCTTGCTGCGTTTGCCGCTGCTCCAAGACTGAAGATCGGCAGATACAGCGAGATCAAAACGAATGCCACCACAATGCCCATTACGATCAGGATCACCGGTTCGATCAGTGATAACGCAGCTCCCAGCCGGGTCTGCACATCCTCTTCAAAAAACTCCGCTACCGAGCTCAGCATCTGCGGCAGCGCCCCGGTCGATTCGCCCACTTCCACCATGCCGATCGAAAGCTCCGGAAAGATTCTCGTCTCTTCCAGACTTCGCGCCAGCGGACGTCCTTCACGCACTCGCTGCGCAGATTGCGACAAGGCCCGCGCAAGCAGCCGGCTCTCCATTGAACTTCCCGCTGTCTCTAGTGCCGAAACCAGTGGAAGCCCTCCCAGCAACAGCGTGGACATCATCCTGGCAAACATCGCAACTTGATACTTAAGCCAGATCTCACCGATCAATGGCAATGACAATCGGAAGCGGTCGATAGCTGCCGAGCCGTTTTCTGTCTGCCGCCACTTCCAGAAGAAAGTGCCCAGCCCCGCAAGCACCAGCATCATGGCCGGGAAATAGGTTTGCATATTGCTGCCAAATTGCAATAGAAAGGCCGTGATCGGAGGCAATTCAGCATGCAACTCCTCATAGAGCTGCGCGAATCTTGGCACAACAAACAGCACCAGCACACTGAAAAGCACCGTCATTCCCGCTACCAGCAGCGCCGGATAAATCAGCGAGGCCAGCAACTTCTTTCGGAATGTCATCGAGACCCGCTGGAATGCGATGTATCGGTTCAACACCTCTTCCAGGTTTCCGCTTTTCTCTCCCGCCAGCAGGGTTGTGGTGTAAATCTTGGACGCCACATTCTGCGCTTCAAATGCCTGCGACAGCGATTCTCCGCTCTTGACCCGTTGTCGCACATCTTCCAGGACGCCGCGGAAGTAAGGGTCCTTCTGCTGCTTCGCCAGCAGTTCAAGGGAAGTAGGGATTGGCAGTCCAGCGCGGATCAGCGTCACAAATTGTGAGTTGAACACCACGAACTGGTCCAGCTTCACGCGCTTTTTTCGGACGGAAACCTCTCCGCCCGCCAGCAAGCTTCTAGGTCGAACGTCATAGACCAGAAAGCCTTGCACCGCGAACCGTTCGCGCAACTCTGCCGCGGTGTGGCCGTTTTCAATCTGCTGTAGCATCCGGCCGCGCTCGTCGGCCATTTTTACTAGAAATTCGGCCATAGTAGGGAACTAGTCGCTCTGGGAGGTGTACTCCCAAACCAAGAGTTTACCACTCCTAAATAGATGCTTCGAATGGGATTGCAGCCCTCTGCCGAGAATGCGCCAATAAGGTAAGACGCTGGCACCTTGGAAACGAAAGCCCCCAATCAGAGAAACACCATCCTCAGGTTGGCGCAACACAGAAACGACACGCCTCTTGGGTGACGCAGACCCTGCCCTGAGCGAAGTCGAACGGACCTTTAGACCTGCATAAATCCTTTTAAATAGAAGGCGGTTTTAGCCGCTGAGGTTCGCTCGGTTTCAATCCCCGATCATTTCCGTCGCCTGGATCGTCTCCACTCCCTCTGGTGCCTTGAAGTGGAATTGATCTTCAGGGATGTTGACGTTCTCCACCATATTTCTGAACTGAAACTCGGTCGTGGTGCCATCCACTTCTTCGATCACGATGCGCTCAATCTGGCTCTCGGGCGATATCTCGAACAAGACCTTGCTCACCCGGTCGGCCATATTCTTTGGAACGCCGCTAAGCACCACGTTTCCCGTCGTTTTAGTTTTCACCGCATCCGCAATGACCAGGTTGTCGAACTCCTTCTCCAACTTGGTCTTGCCCAGAAGGTATCGCAGTGGCGACCGCAAGTCATCCAGCTTTTTCACTTCCGTCTTGCGTGCCTGCCGCTCACCGGGAACGTAGAAGAAAGCAGTTTTCCCGTCCGAGATGAATAGTTTTTGCGTCGGCTGCCGGTAATCCCAGCGCATCCTGCCCGGACGCTTCAGGCTTAGCGTTCCCGATTCCTGCCTCTCAACTCCCGCACCGCTGTACGACTCTACAAAATCCGCCTTGAATGTTTGTAGTGCGTTGTATTTCTTGTCCACCCGTGACGCGATCTTGTTGGCGGTCTCTTCCGCGAGCGCAACCTGCGCCAGCAGACAAATCATGCCCATCACCAGCGCGGTCTTCGAAAAATATTTGTGCATGAAAGTTTGATGCTGAAAGTGGGGACAAAGATTATTTAGGAGCGAGGCCCGGCTTTTCAAGGACCTTGTCTGCCGCTGGGCCGATGAATTCACTCCGATTCTCGCCTTCTGGGATGCCATGTTCGATGAACGGAAACTTGCTGACATCATGTACAACGACACGGCCGCCCGGCTGCAACTCGTAGGGCTCACCGGCCGGATCAAGAGGCGCTCCTTGCAACCAGCCCATGGCAATTAGATTTTGCCAACTGCTCGGAGGGCTTCCCGTCTTTTTCACGTAGTCCTGCACCATCTTGTCCAAGTGAATTACGTCATCATCCACCCGCAGAGCAATGAGCCGCGAAAGAGCATTCCTGCGGATCAACTTGTCATCGGTTCCTTCGTAAATTTGCGTCCACAAGAAGCGGGCGCTGTCCATATCTCCCGCTCGCGCTGCCATGGCGGCCGCCATTACTTTCATCCATGGATGCGCTCCCGGAATTTTTGACCCTTCATCAAATGCTTTTTCCGCGGCCTTGTAGTCCTTGCGCTCAATAAAATGAATGAAGCCCAGCGAGTAGTACAGCTTCCAACGATCTGGGTTTGCGCGAATGCCTCGCTCGACGAGTTTGACGGCCTCATCGGGCAATCCAGCGCCTTCGGGCGGTTTCTGCGCCAGGAAGATGGCCCCGAACTCGTAAGCCGGAAGCAAGTGCGGATCTAGTGACACGGTCAGATCCAACAACTTTGGCAAAAGGTCCAATCGTTTGGATCTCAAGAGATGCTTTTCGCCGAAGTACTGCACCGCGCGCGTCCAGTAAACGCAGGCGGCCAAGCCCGTATATCCCAGGCTCATAACTTTCACTGCCCGCGGCGACTGGATATAAATAACCTCCATCAGCGTGGCCTGGGGACGCATTTCATCTAGCCTCTGCGCGGTCAGCGTCGCTATCGTCATCGATACAATCAGCAGCGCCGATGCAATGTACGGGACAGGTTTCCTAAATGTGGCTGATTGACTCATTTCAAATTGCGACGCTCAAAAATCACGATGGCCGCACTCAATGCTGCGGTCGCATAGAACAACGCGTAGATGGAATTCTGAAGAATTAACGCGCCGGAAACGGCCTGCTCGTGCGCCACTTGCGAGATCACATTCATCGCACCGAAATTCGGCACCACATACGACAGGCCCATTACCAGCCAGTGTTGCGCACCTTTCAAGATTCCAGCCAGTCCGCGAAGATCATCAGCGAAATTTCCAATGAAAAAGAGCGCGAACGCAAATAAGGCTGACAATAACGGCGAACTGAATGATGAAAACAACAGGGTAATGGCCGTGATGATCAGAAACTGCAGCACGATGAAATAGATCGCAACCAGTAATTGCGAGTCGGTCCGCCCAAAGGCGTGATTCAAATAGAAGAGCGCCGCAAAAAATCCTATTGCCATGAAAAATGTGTTCACGGCCAGCGTCCCTGCCAACCCAAAATACTTTCCCAGCAGAAATTCCCAGCGCTGTACCGGTCTGGAGAGAACGGTGTAAAGAGTCTTCCTCTCGATCTCCTTCGAGACCAGCCCGATGCCAATGAAAATCGCGATCACCGTGCCAAAGATGGAGATGGACGTCAGTCCAAGATTGACCAAAACGATCCGTTCCAGTCCGATGGAAATCTGCCCGAATAACGGCGTCGATCCCACCAGCAACAGCGCGAAGAAAACCAAGTTGTACAGCACCCGGTCGCGCACAGCCTCGCGATAAGTGTTGTAGGCAATATGTCCAATGCGCGCCAGCACTATGCCTTCACCTCCAGCACTGGCGAATCGGCCTTCGTGTTCCCACCGGCAGACGCACCCTGGTCGATTCGCTTCAGGAAATATTCCTCCAAAGTTGCTTGGACTGGCGTAACTGAGATCAAGTTTCCCTTTGCTTGCCGTATGACATCGATAGCGGCGTCCAGCACGGTCTTCGACACCACCGCTCGAGCAATTTCTCCGGTGGTGTGACATTCCGCGTTCAACGCCCTTACCGCCGCGGTCGCAGCAGATCCTTGCCAGACGATTTCCACCTTATTCCCCGAATCCGCGAGCAGGTCGGCGACCACGCCGATCCCGCGCAGCTCGCCTTTATTCAATACCGCGACGCGATCGCACAATGTTTCCGCATCGGAAAGGATGTGCGTCGAGAAGAAGATGGTCTTGCCTTCATCGTGAAGTTCCTGGATCAGGTCACGAACCTCGCGCCTGCCGATCGGATCCAAGCCAGACATGGGTTCATCCAGGAACAATATCTTGGGATCATGAACAATGGCCTGCGCTATTCCCGCCCTTTGCAGCATTCCTTTGGAGAATTTTCTCAGTTGCGTATTTTCGGAGCCCGCCAGACCAACTCGCTCCAGCATCTTTCGTGTGCGTGGGCCGCGCTCTTTCGCAGGCACTCCGGAAAGCTGTGCGTAATACTCGAGCAGTTCCGCAGCGGTGAGATAGTCGTAGAAGTAAGGCTGCTCCGGCAAGAAACCCACTGACGCTCTTACCAGCGGGTGATTGATGTCCATTCCCAAAATCTTTGCCCAACCGCTGGTGGGGAACATCAGTCCCATTAAGAGCTTAAGGGTGGTTGTTTTTCCGGCGCCGTTCGGGCCAAGGTACCCAAAGATCTCACCTTCATGAACTTCAAGGGACAGATCTCTCAGGGCTACTTTTTCAGTCTTTCTGAAAAACCCGACGGAATATGTCTTTTTTAGTCCAGATATTTCAATCGCGTTCATGGATTCTTTTCACCCAATTATAACGCCACAAAAAAAAGGAGCAAAGACTTTCGTCTTTGCTCCCTTGGCTCATACCCTCCCCCAGGTATTTCGCCAAACTAGGACTACTGGATCGGCTGGCTGGTGTTCGTTGGCGTGGTTGCCGCCAGTTCCCAGCGTACGACGCCAGAAAGATCAACGTAATAGTTCAGGTCGCCGGTGGTGTTCGGCTGTGACGGCTTGGCGACCACTTGAAAGCCAGAGAGAGTTACTACACCAGTTACGGCATTGGTGGTTTGGACTGCACCGACGCTAGCGCCATAGGTGAAATAGTAGCCACTCTTGGGAGCTGTACTCACGGTCGCATTCGAAAGCACAGTATCAATCAAGCATGCTTGCGTTGCAAGAGGAGGTTGACCCGGCGCGCAAGCCGCAGGATTGGGGCCGCCCAGAGCCGGCCATGTGAGTGCATAGCCGTTGAATGTGGACTGATAGTTTGTGTTCGCTGTCACGATGGTGCGCTCTGAACCAACCGCCGATGCTTGGTTGGCCGCGATACGCGCCTTCAGCAGGTTGGGAATGGCGATGGCCGCAATGATCAGGATGATCGCTACGACGATCAGCAGTTCGATTAGTGAGAAACCCTTTTGCTTACGCATTAAATGCTCCTTTGTTGTTACGCTTATTCTTAGGGGTTGGTACATACGATTACTGCACGTTCGGTGCCATCTCGGCAATGCAAGCTTTTCGAATCTAAAGCTAATGATAAGAACAACTTTGGCTTCGAACTACACCCGATGGAAAAGCTTCTTGTGAGTGCAGCTAATAGTATCGACATTTTTTGTTACTGCAAAGACATTTAGTGTCAGGCAGCGAATTTCGTGTGCGAAGGTGCCTTAACAAAAAAAGGAGCAAAGACTTTCGTCTTTGCTCCCTTGGCTCATACCCTCCCCCAGGTATTTCGCCAAACTAGGACTACTGGATCGGCTGGCTGGTGTTCGTCGGCGTGGTTGCCGCTAGTTCCCAGCGAACGACGCCGGAAAGATCGACGTAATAAGCTAGGTCGCCGGTGGTGTTCGGCTGTGACGGATTGGCGACTACTTGAAAGCCGGAGAGAGTTACTACACCGGTTACGGCATTGGTGGTTTGGACTGCGCCGGTGCTAGCGCCATAGGTGAAAAAGTAGCCACTCTTGGGAGCTGTACTCACGGTAGCATTCGAAAGCACAGTATCAATCAAGCATGCTTGCGTTGCAAGAAGAGGTTGACCCGGCGCGCAAGCCGCAGGATTGGGGCCGCCCAGAGCCGGCAATGTGAGTGCATAGCCGTTGAATGTGGACTGATAGTTTGTGTTCGCTGTCACGATGGTGCGCTCTGAACCAACCGCCGATGCTTGGTTGGCCGCGATGCGCGCCTTCAGCAGGTTGGGAATGGCGATGGCCGCAATGATCAGGATGATCGCTACGACGATCAGCAGTTCGATTAGTGAGAAACCCTTTTGCTTACGCATTAAATTAATCTCCTCAAGAACAGGTACAGTCTCAGGTTTGTAATTAGCGAGGATCAGACTTCATTCTAAGTCACTGCAATTGCTGTGCCAAGCTTTGAAGTTCATCCGTAAAGTTTTAAATCTTGCCGTCACAATCGATTACGGGTGATTGTAATGTCCGCAGGCGTGTTTCCAATAAGCCGCAGCTTGCAATATGACAATATTTGCCATTCTGCAGGACTGAAATTGTCAGACGATGTTGAGAAGAGAAGAAAGAAACTGCATCTGGATTGGTTTAGATTTTGCTTTTTGTACTTGCGAAAAACTAGAAACGAGAAACCAGAAACTGGTCCTCACCACTAATTGATGGGATTATCGGCATTGCTCGCAGCAGCAAGATTGTTGCTGCGGATGACACCGGTTTGATCCACCCAGTAATGCATATTGCCAGTAACGTTGGGAGAAGACGCGTCTGCATTCACAGTATAATCCGGGACTGTTCCTGTTGGACTAAGAGCGCCGACTGGGTTGTATGTAAAGAAATATCCACTCTTCGCAGTCGCGGCAGTGCTCGCATTTGCCAGCACTGAGTCAATTAAGCAGGCTTGTGTGGGGGACGGCGGTGCGCCGATGCAAACTGCAGGATTTGGCGCTCCAAGCGCCAGCAAGCTGGGAGAAAAGCCCGCAAAAGTTGTGTGGTAGTTCGTATTTGACGTGACCACGGTGCGCAGCGAACTCACTGCTGATGCCTGGTTCGCTGCTATGCGCGCCTTCATCAAATTCGGTATAGCGATCGCGGCTATCACCAAAATGATTGCCACAACAATCAGCAATTCAATAAGAGAAAATCCTCGTTGCTTTCGCATTCATTCCCCAGTCAGCAAGTAGCTGTGTTCCGGTGCGGGCAGTCCCTGAACGTGATTCACTGCAATCTGAGTACCATGCCAGAATGGCTGTTCCTAAACTCTTGTCAGCAAACGTTCGTAACGTTATACCCTGACACGCCAACAACTTAAAGGGAAATCTTGGATTTTGGGTTATGGATTGAGGCCCTCTAAAGCATGACAAAATTTGTTAGAGCGCCAATCAGGATTGCCTTTGAGAGCTCCTGCAGCTGGGAACGAGAAACCAGAAACCGGTTCAGCACACCAGTGCTTCTCGGGAAAGCTTCATTCCATCAAGATTTCCGAGCACGGTGACTGCGATTGAATCCGGCTTGAACATCGTATTCGCAAGCTCGATCAGATCATCCGACGTGACCGCTTCGACTCTCTCTATGATCTCGTCAAGGTCGAAGAACCTGTCAAAGTACATCTCTTGTCTGGCCAGGTTAGACATGCGAGCCGTCGACGATTCCAGGCTCAACATCAAGTTGCCTTTCAACTGGTCTTTCACTCGACGCAGTTCATCTTCCGCAATGCGGTCGTTCTTCAGCCCGTGGAATTCATTGACAATCTCACTCACAACCTTCGGCGCTGACTCTGCTGAAGTTCCCGCATAGACGCACATGCATCCAGTATCGCGATAAGGATTCAAATCGCTGTAGATCGAATACACCAACCCTTGTTCCTCTCGGATCTTCTGAAAAAGTCGCGAACTCATTCCTCCGCCCAGCAACGTATTCAGGATGAAGGAAACATATCGCGTCTCATGCGAAATATGCGGCGACGGCACGCCCAGGCATATCTGCACCTGTTCCAGCGACTTCTTATTGCGGGTAACAATCTTTGCCACAATGCTCGGCGGCATCTCATGGAAGCCATTTGAGCCTGGTTTCAGGCCCTCAAAGCGCTCCTTGACCAGTTGGACAAAGTTGTCATGGTCCAGACTTCCCGCTGCCGATATCACCAGGTTTCCCGGCGAGAACCGCTTCTTATAAAAATTCAGCACCGACTCCTGGTCGAGCTTCCTGACCGTGTCTTTCGTTCCCAGGATCGGTTTTCCCAGCGGGTGGTCTTTGTAGAAATTTTGCGTAAAGATTTCGTGGACGAGGTAATCCGGATTGTCCTCATCCATCTTGATCTCTTCCAGGATCACGCCTTTTTCTCGCATGATGTCCTTGGCTTCAAAAAGGGGATTCAGGACGATGTCGCAGAGGACATCCATCGCGATCGGCAGATGCTCATCCAGGACTTTCGCGTTAAAGCAGATCGTCTCTTTTCCGGTGAACGCGTCCATGTTGCCGCCGATAGAATCCATCTGCTTGGCAATATCCAGCGCGCTCCGGTTTCGCGTTCCCTTGAAAACCATGTGCTCCACGAAATGTGAGATCCCGTTGACCTCGGCATCTTCGTGGCGCGATCCGGTCTTAAGCCAGATCCCAATCGCAACCGAGCGGATGTGTTGCATCTCCTCCGTCAGGATCGTCAGACCATTCGGCAAAACGTGTTTCTTAATGTTTCTTACGTCAGCAACCATACTATTTATTGTTACACAGCTTTCAGCTTCTCACCCTGAGCGATTGGCCTTATGAATCAGCAACTTGCAGGCGAAGTGTTAAACTAACACTCGGAAGCGCCATTGCGGAGGTCACTCCATCTCTGCCCTTGGCAATTTATTGGATGCTCTATGGAAACTTCAGCGACCGAGATTTTAGGCCTTAATATTCAAGAGCTTACAGACCTCATCGGCCAACTCGGTGAACCAGCTTATCGGGCGCAGCAGCTTTTCCATGCAATTTATCGCCAGCGCATTTCTTCACTCGACGAGCTCACCACTTTTCCCAAATCTCTTCGTGCAGCGATGACGGAACAGGGAATCACGCTATCGGCGCCGAAGATCGACAAGAAATTCATCTCCACCGACGGCACCATCCGATACCTAATCGCATTTCCAGACGGACAAAGCGTCGAGACCGTGTGGATGCCTGAAGGCGACGGCGGCGAAGCCGGCGACGGAACCGATGCCGGCGACGAAGAAGCGGGTGGCCCAGGAGAAGTGGGTGCCCCATCTGTGGCGCAGCCACAGGTGGGAAGCCAAAACAAAAATGTTGCGCAGCAACAGGTCGGAAATGAAAAGAGAAAGACCTGGTCCCGTGCCACCATCTGCGTCTCCAGCCAGGTCGGCTGCGCGGTCAATTGTAAGTTCTGCATGACGGCTCTCCTCGGCCTTAAGCGTAACCTCACCGCCGGCGAGATCGTCGGACAGATCGCTGCCATCCTCAACGACCACAATGTCGACCTGGAGAAGGAGCGCATCAATATCGTATTCATGGGACAAGGCGAGCCCTTCAATAATTACGACGCCTTCATCAAAGCCGTTCGCCTCCTCGTCGATGGTGTCGGCTTTCCGCAGTCGCGCATGACCGTCTCGACTTCGGGAATCGTCCCACGCATTTACGATCTCGGCCAGGAACCCGTCCGTCCCAAACTCGCAATCTCTCTCAACGCCTCCAACGACGAAGAGCGCACAAAACTGATCCCCATAAACAAGAAGTGGGACATCGCTTCTCTCGTTGACGCTGCTCGCGCCTTTCCCCTGCGCAACCGTGAACGGCTCACCTTCGAGTACGTCTTGCTCGACAATGAGAACGATTCGCCCGATAACGCCCGTGAAGTCGTCCAGATCATCCGCGCCCTCGGCGACAAAGCGGATTCAGCGAAAGTGAATCTGATCGCCTGGAACTCCGGCCCAGAGATCCCATTCTCCACGCCATCCGACTCCCGCGTGCACGCCTTCCAGAAAATCCTGATGGATGCCGGAGTCCCCGCCTTCATCCGGCGACCCCGCGGCCGCGACATCTACGCCGCCTGCGGCCAACTCAAGCGCACTGAATCCGTCACCCGCTCGCTCCTCTGAGCTGTCATCCCGTAGCGAAGCGGAGGGATCTGCTTTTATTTAAGTTGTCTTCCTGACCGTCGCTTCGTAGCGCCGGCGTCTCGGCGGCTGTCCTGTAGCATCTTGCCCACAGCAATACAAACTGCTGTTTCCTGAACGCTTGTCGCGAAACTCGAAACGCGAAACTCGAAACTCGAAACTGGAACTCCGTGCTATCCTTTCGCCCAACTACTCACCACCCAGAGGGAACATGGATCGCAGAAAATTCATCTCCGGCGTCGCGCTCACCTCCGCCGGACTCGCCGCCGGTGGCGCCGCGCAAAATGAATCCACTTCCAAACAGTCGAAGACAGTAACCGAAGCTGTCGGCCCCAAGAAGGCCGTCATCATCTCCAAGAACACAGGTATGCAGGGTTCCGATGGCGCTTATGAACTCCTCCGCCGTGGACACGACACTCTCGACGCCGTCCTCTGGGTCCTCCGCGCGCAGGAAGACGACCCCAATGACGACAGCGTCGGCCTCGGCGGACTGCCCAACGAAGATGGAGAAGTCGAACTCGACGCCTGCGTGATGCATGGCCCCACGCGACGCGGCGGATCAGTCGGCGGTGTTCGCAACATCAAGAATGTTTCAGCTGTCGCTCGCCTCGTGATGGAGCGGACAAACCATGTGATGCTCGTCGGCGAAGGCGCCCAGAAATTCGCCGTGGCTCACGGGTTCCCCAAAGAGAATCTGCTCACCGAGCACTCGCGCAAGACCTGGCTGCTGTGGAAAGAAACCATGTCCAACCAGGACAGCTGGGGCCCCGGCATCAGCGATCCCAATTGGAAGCCCCCGGTACCCGTCCCGTCCGGTACTCCCCAGGCGCTCCAACAAAAGATTGATCACATGTATGAAGTCGCCGCCGATCTTGGGATCGCTCCCGAAGATCGCATGAAAGCCATCTCTCGCGTGTTGAATCCGCCAACGGGAACCATTCATTGTTCGGTCGTGAATGAAAAAGGCGAGATGTCCGGGGGCACCACGACATCAGGTCTCGCGTGGAAACTTTCCGGCAGAGTCGGCGATTCTCCAATTATCGGCGCAGGCTGCTTTACTGATCAGGACGTGGGTTCCGCCGGCGCCACCGGCAGCGGGGAAGAGAACATCAAGATCGCCGGCGCGCATACCATCGTCGAAAACCTGCGCAAAGGCATGTCCCCGCAGGAAGCCGGCATGGACGCCCTCCGCCGCATCGCCCGCAACCACAACAATGATATGAACAAGCTCCGATTCCTGGAGATGGTCTTCTACGTTCTCCGCAAAGACGGCGCATACGCAGGAGTTTCACTCTGGAGCCACGGCCCAACAGGCAAGCCGCGCAATTTCCATGTGAACGACGGCACCAAACGACTCGAAAATTGCACCGCCCTCTTCCAGGGCAGCGCTATCGAGTGGCCGCCGATTCTGCAACCGGCAACGGGGAAATGAAACGATTCATATCAGGGCACGGCTTCAGCCGTGCCGCACGACGCAAAACAATGGCGGCTTTAAGCCGCTGGCTAACTGAAACGTAATGAGTCCCGCAGGGACGACTGATAGTAGCCCGGCACGTAAGTGCCGGGTAGGACTGACGGCGATACGGTTTTCGGGTGGCGCAGGCCTTCAGGCCTGCATTAACAATCGGAGAGCACGGCGGCTTTAGCCGCTGAGGTACGAAAGCCCCGAAGGGGCGAAATCTTAATAGCGCGTTGCGGAGAATTGAATTTAGTCCCGCAGGGACGACCGATAGTAGCCCGGCACGTAAGTGCCGGGTAGGCCGTGATCGAGAACGTAAGTCCCGCAGGGACGACTGCCCACTGACGGCGATACGACTTTCGGGTGGCGCAGGCCTGCAGGCCTGCATTAGCAACCCGGAGAGCACGGCGGCTTTAGCCGCTGAGGTACACCGTGAAATGAAATTAGCCCCATAGGGGCGAAATATTCATAGCACGAAACATAAATTGAACCGAGCCCCAACGGGGCGACATAGGAACTAATTGCGGATCATCCTCACAATCTTTTTGCTGCTGCTCCCGGTCTTCGCCCAAGACCCCGTCGCCATTGACCACCAGCACAACAAGGTCGAATACGAAGACGCTAAGGTCCGTGTCATCCGCTTCACACTTGCTCCCGGCGAAAAATCCCCAATGCATGACCATCCGGAGATGCTCGTCGTCAATCTCACCAACGCTCGCATTCGGATGACCTCTGCAAACGGAGATGTCCAGGATCTCGACTTCCACGCTGGAGAGGTCCTGCACCGTGCGCCCGTTCGACACGCCGCCGAAAACATCGGCAACACCGTCTGGGAAGAAGTCTTCACTGAATTCAAACCACTGAACTACGCCAGTGCGCCGCCGCCACAACCGAAAACTCTGCCAACAACCGCGCCGCAACCGCAACAACCCGCTCCGCATGTCGAAGCGCCACAGCCCGTCGTCGCCACCCCTGAACCCATTCCCGCCAACTCCGCTGGAACCAAGTCTCTCTTCGTCAACGGCACTGACCTTGCTTACATAGATCGCGGACAGGGCCCGCCGGTGGTCTTCGTCCATGACACTCTCGGCGACTACCGATCATGGCAGCGACAATTCGCCGCGCTCTCGCGTAATCATCACGTCATCGCCTACAGCCGCCGATACCATTTCCCCA
This sequence comes from Acidobacteriaceae bacterium, assembly GCA_025462925.1. Taxonomy (GTDB): domain Bacteria; phylum Acidobacteriota; class Terriglobia; order Terriglobales; family Acidobacteriaceae; genus JAICLA01. The sequence goes on along the minus strand of JAOAPL010000176.1, from coordinate 699 downwards.
CGCATTCCACCGGCAAGGAAGGCGACTACAGTTTTGAACAGAACGCCAAAGACTTGGCTGAGTTCATCCACGCTCTGAACCTCGGCCCGGTCGCCGTCATCGGACACGGATACGGCGCCACCATCGCCGCCATTGCTGCCTCTGAGCATCCTGAGCTGGTGAAATCGCTCGTCATCTCGGAACCGGGTTTCGACGCTCTGCTCGATTCCTCACGCGCCTATCGCTCGCGATATGCCCGCGAAGAGATTTTTGGAATCATCCGCAAGCCGCTCTCCAAAGGCGACGTAGAAAAGCCGGTTCAGATTTATATGGATTGGCTTGGCGCGGAGAAGTGGTCGAACTTGGGAGCTGAAGATCAATACCGCAGGAAGCAAAACTCGAATGCGTTGCGCGCCCTCACTGCATTTCCGCTCGCTCCCACATTCGCATGTGCAGACGCGAAAAAAATAACTGTGCCTACACTGCTCATCTCCGGCGAACGACGCAGCCCCAACAGCGCCGAGATCAATGGGATTCTTTCTGCATGCATCCCTAACGCAGAACGCGCGACGGTTCTAAACTCAGGCCCCGCTCCCTACCTCTACAATCCCGACGAATACACCCGCCTGCTCACAGAATTCATCGCGAAGCACTAGAACGATGACTATTCGTAAGCCTCTGTCTTCTCTGTGGTTCAAGGTTTGCTTTTGAACTTCTGAC
>JAOAPL010000170.1 GCA_025462925.1 Acidobacteriaceae bacterium | reverse complement strand
ATTATGTCCTCGTCGGCGAACTAAGTCTCGACGGCGGCTTGCGTGGTGTGCGTGGAACTCTTCCTATCGCGATCGCCGCTCGCAATCGCAAGATCAAGAACCTGATCGTTCCCGAAGTGAATGCGCGTGAGGCAGCTGTGGTCGCGGGCTTGACTGTCTATCCGGTGAAGTCGCTGATCGATGTCGTGCATTGTCTGAACACGGGGAATGGAGTAACTCCAGTCACGGTGGATACGGCCGCGCTGCTGGCAGAAGTCCAGAATTTCCCCGTCGATTTCAAAGATGTGCGCGGACAGCATACCGCAAAGCGCGCGCTCGAGGTCTCGTGCGCAGGTGGACACAACATCCTGATGATCGGGCCGCCCGGCTCCGGTAAGACGATGCTGGCGAAACGTATTCCTACAATCCTGCCTCCGCTCACCTTCGAAGAGGCGTTGGAGACAACGAAGATCCACAGCGTCGCCGGGGTGCTCGATGCCAATGCCGGACTGGTGGGAACGCGGCCGTATCGGTCGCCTCATCACACCATCTCCGACGCTGGACTGATCGGCGGCGGCATGATTCCGCGACCCGGCGAAGTCTCGCTAGCGCATAATGGCGTTCTCTTCCTGGATGAACTCCCTGAGTTTCCGCGTAATGTGCTGGAAGTCATGCGGCAGCCGCTTGAGGATGGAACGGTATCTATCGCCCGCGCCGCCATGTCGCTGACTTTTCCGGCACGATTTATGCTGGCAGCGGCAATGAATCCGTGTCCCTGCGGATTTTTCAATGACAAGTCCCGTGAGTGCCACTGCTCGCCGCAGGTGATCCAGAGGTATGTGTCCAAGATTTCCGGTCCGCTGCTGGATCGCATTGATATTCACATCGACGTTCCTGCCGTGAACTACAAAGAACTGCGCGGCGGAGCCGGCCCCGAAGGCTCAAAGCAGATACGCGAGCGCGTCTTGCGCGCCCGTGAGATCCAACTTAACCGCTTTGCCGCTGCCGGGGAACGGATTTTCTCCAACGCCCAAATGGGTACGCGCCAGATTCGGGCCTATTGCGAGCTTTCAACCGAATGCGAGCGATTGCTCGAGCGTGCGATGACGCAGCAAGGTCTCAGCGCGCGTGCCCACGACCGCATCCTGAAGGTGGCCCGCACTGTGGCTGACCTGGAAGGCGCACCGCAGATCGAGAGCAAGCACATCACCGAGGCCATCCAGTACCGCACGCTTGATCGTACGTTTTGGGCTTAATACCAAACGAGCTTCAATTTAAGTTTGATTGTCTTTTCGTCCTAGCTTGCGGGGGCATCTCAACAGGGATAGAATCAGCCGCTTCTGGACTCTTTGAATGTGCAATCTGCATCTTTTAGCCTCTCACACTCATCAATTGTGGTGAACTTATACTCAAGGATTAATAGAAATGGCAAAAGAAACTCGTAATATTGAGCGTTCTGCCCCTAATGAGGTGCAGAAGCCGAAGAACGAAGGCACGTCGCTGCCGGTGTTGCCCGTGCGTGACACCGTTCTGTTCCCACATGCGGTATTGCCGCTGACTGTGGGACGAGACAGCTCCGTGCAACTCATCAATTCGCTGGGAGAAGAGAAACAGATCATCGTTGTCGCCCAGCAGGACGCGCGCGTCGACTCGCCCGTCCCAACCGACCTCTACCAGATAGGCACGCTGGCGGTTGTACACAAAGTGGTAAAGATGCCGAACCAGAGCCTTTTCGTATTCACGGAAGGGACAGAACGGGTTCGCATTAAGAACTACGACCAGCTGACTCCATATATGCGCGCCGAAGCGGAGACGCTCCCCGAGCCTCCGTCGGAGAAGACCCCGGAGATCGAAGCTCTCCAGCGCAACGTGCTGACGCTCTTCCAACAGATCGTTACCGGATCGCCAACGCTTTCGGATGAACTACAAACGGTCGCGATGAACATCGACGAACCCGGAAGACTCGTGGACTTCATCGCCTCGTCCCTGCCGTCACTGGCCACTCGAGACAAGCAGGAACTTCTCGAGACTACGGACATTCGCATCCGTTTGGAACGCATCAACCGACATCTCGCAAAAGAGATTGAGGTTCAGCAGCTTCGTAACAAGATCCAAACTGAAGTCCAGGACCAGGTGCAGCAATCGCAGCGTGACTACTATCTTCGCGAGCAGATGAAGGCCATCCAGAAAGAACTGGGTGAGCAGGATGAAAGTTCGCGCGACGTGGAAGAGCTGCGCAAGAAGATTGAAGCCGCAGGAATGCCGGAAGACGTCAAGAAAGAAGCTCTGAAGGAACTCAGCCGGTTGTCCCGCATGTCTCCTGCCGCGGGCGATTATTCCATCACTCGGAACTATATTGAATGGCTCGCCGTTCTGCCGTGGGCGAAGTCGTCGGGCGGGGAAGTGGACATCGTAAAAGCCAAGGAGATTCTTGACGAAGATCATTACGATCTTCAGAAAGTAAAGGACCGCATCCTGGATTACCTGTCCGTTCGCCGGCTGAAGCCCTCGATGAAGGGGCCTATCCTGTGCTTTGTCGGGCCTCCCGGAGTTGGCAAGACTTCGCTGGGACGCAGCATCGCGCGTTCGCTCGGACGCAAATTCGCCCGACTCTCGCTCGGTGGCGTGCATGATGAAGCCGAGATTCGCGGACACCGTCGCACTTACATCGGCGCGCTGCCAGGTCAGATCCTTCAGGGGATTCGCCGGGCAGAGACTAACGATCCTGTCTTCATGCTCGACGAAGTGGACAAGCTCGGACGCGACTTCCGCGGCGATCCCGCTTCCGCGCTGTTGGAGACGCTCGATCCGGAGCAGAACTTCTCGTTCCGCGACAACTACCTCGACGTACCGTTCGATCTGTCGAAGGTGTTGTTCATCTGCACGGCCAACATGCTGGATCCGATCCCGGAACCGTTGCGGGATCGCATGGAGATCATTGAACTCCAGGGTTACAGCGAAGAAGAGAAACAGCACATCGCGTTCCGTTATTTGATTCCGCGGCAGATCGAAGAGAACGGTCTCACTGCCGAACAGATCGAGTTTCCGGAAGAGTCGGTTCGATATCTCATCCGTCATTACACGCGGGAGGCCGGCGTTCGCAATCTGGAGCGCACCATCGGCACCGTTTGCCGCAAGCAGGCGCGACGCATCGCTGAAGGAAAGAAGGACAAACTCGTGGTGACTCGCGAGATCGTGCACGAATTCCTGGGCGGTGTCAAAGTCCGTGTGGACACTGAGGTTGCCGAGCGCACCAAGCGCGCCGGAGTCGCAGTCGGTCTGGCATGGACGCCCGCCGGCGGTGACATCCTGTTCATCGAGGCCAACAAGATGCAAGGCAAAGGCGGCTTCACCATGACCGGACAGATCGGTCAGGTGATGCAGGAATCGATGCAGGCTGCGTTAACGTGGGTCCGCTCGAACGCCAAGCAGTTGGACATAGACGAAGAGTTCTTCCGTAATCACGACCTGCACATTCACGTTCCTGCAGGCGCGATTCCGAAGGACGGTCCTTCAGCCGGCGTGACCATGGCAACTACGCTGGTTTCGTTGCTCACGGATCGATCGGTACGCCCGTACACGGCAATGACCGGGGAAATCACTCTTAGCGGAAATGTTCTGCCGGTGGGCGGCATTAAAGAAAAGGTCCTCGCTGCGAAACGGGCGGGAGTGCATGATGTGATCCTGCCGGCGGAGAATCGGCAAAATGTCGAAGAAGATCTCGACAAGGATCAATTGGCCGGTGTCACAGTCCATTATGTGAACAGCATCGATGAGGCGCTGGCAATCGCCCTGCCGCATAGTCCTGCCGAGGAGAAGCAGGACGCAGCTGAGCGCGAGCGGGTTTTAACTACGGCTGATTAGGCTGCCTGATTGGCATAAACCCTTAAAAGAGACGCAGTTCCGCTGCGTCTCTTTTCTTTTGCCTGCCGAACTTTCGCGGCAGCCGAGGGTTAATAGAAGCTAGCCGGTCGCGTTACACTGGTAACGATGCAAGTCAGGGTCATTTACTTCGGAATGCTTAAGGATGCGGTGGGCCGCCAGCTCGACGACGTCTCCTTGCCCGACCGCTCCACTTTGGGCGACCTGCTCAATGACCGCATCGGACACACTTCCGTCATCGACAACTTCCGTACGGTGCTTGCTTTTTCGGTCAATCAGGAATACGCGCAGCTTTCTACGGTCCTGAACGATGGCGACGAAGTGGCGATGCTGCCTCCGGTCTCCGGAGGCTCAGAATCCGCAGTAGCCACGCCGAGCCGATGCGCCATTGTTCGCGACCGAATCGATCAGCAAGCCATCATGAACGCGATCAAGCGTCCGGAAGACGGCGCGATCAGCGTCTTCGACGGAATCGTGCGCGGGAATACCCGCGGCAGAAAAACGCTGTATCTAGATTATGAAGCCTATGAACAAATGGCGCTCAAGCAGATGGAACAGCTAGCCGCCGAGGCCATTGCGAATTTCAAAGTTCGCGAGGTTGCTATCGTGCATCGGCTCGGTAGGTTGGAAATAGGTGAGACCAGCGTCTTCATCGCCGTTGCCTCTGCGCATCGGGCCGCAGCCATGGACGCCTCGCGCTGGCTCATCGATACTTTGAAGAAGACGGTCCCCATTTGGAAGAAGGAATTTTTTCACGATGGCGCGGTCTGGGCAGATGGTGAGCCGTTTCCCGAAGAAATCCGCGCTGGTTCAAGCGGGAGCACCAATCAAAAGTGAGGACGCCGGTAATAACGCTGCTCATTTTGCTCACGTCATCTCTGGCGATCGGTCAATCTCAGCCCGGCGACAGGCCGCAACCTGCATCGCAAACCCAATTGCCGCCTAGGCGCGAGAAGCCGGCACCCGATCAGACGCCCACATTCAAAGTCGACGTCAAACTGGTGAACGTCTTTGCCACGGTCACTGACCCACATGGCGCACCGGTTGTCGATCTCACCAAGAACGATTTTGCGATCTCAGAAGATGGTGTTCCGCAAAAGGTAGCTGTCTTCGAACAGCAGTCTGAAGTGCCACTCTCCATCGTGCTGGCGTTGGACGCCAGCGGCAGCGTGCGAAAAGACATCAAGTTTGAACTCGAGTCTGCGCGCCGCTTCGTCTCGTCCACACTGCGCCACAATGATGGACTCTCGCTTTATCAATTCAGTGAGACGGTTACCGAGCTCGTTCCGTTCACGTCGGACTTCCAACGCATCGCGCGCGGCATCCGCGCCGTGCAAGTGGGCGCAGCCACTGCACTCTACGACGCTATTTATCTGGGTGGGGAAGCGCTGGCTGACCGGCAAGGACGCAAAGTCATGGTCATCATCACTGACGGTGGTGACACCATGAGCCGGACCACTTACGCGGAAGCAGTCCGTGCCGCACAACAGGCCGAAGCCATCGTTTACAGCATCATCGTGGTTCCCATCGCGGCCAGCGCGGGGCGCAATACCGGCGGCGAGCATGCGTTGATCCAGTTGTCGAAGGACACCGGCGGCAAACACTATTATGCGGATTCGGCTGCAAGCCTGGATGCGGCTTTTCAACAGATCAGCCGTGAACTGCGCACGCAGTATTTGCTCGGCTACTATCCCACGCAGCGCCTGGCCGACTCCGATTTCCGTCGCATCGAAATCACGATAACGCGTGGATCGTCAGCAAGCGCAGAAGCTGCAGCGCAACGGCAATCTCAAGCAGGTGATGGCGAAGGCGTCGATTCCGCTGCCGCTGGACCATACCGCGTTCGCCATCGGCGCGGATATTACACCTCAAAGCTGAATTGAGTTCGGCAGATCAGCAGTCGATGCCCTATGCCGGCCCGGGTGGGTACAGCCGTTCAAATTCCGGTTCGCCGTGGAGCGACGCCAGATCTGGGTCGCGACGCGCCCAGTTGGAATCGTGAAATCCGGCCCCTTGTGCTCGAGTCAACACTTGCAGCGCCTCTTGCTTTTTGCCTTGCAGTGCATACATGCAAGCCGCGTTGTACAAGATGCCGGGATCGTTAGGACGGAATGAAATAGCTAAATTCATTTCTCGCTCGGCTTCGGCGTAGCGTCCTTGTTGCTGGTATCTGGTTGCTACCAGATTCCGGGCGCGAACATCTTCCGGGTTTGTGCGAATCTGCTTTTCAAGCATTTCGGTCTGTTTAGCAACAAGTTCGGTGCATTCGTGTTTCTTGCCCATGCTGTCGAGGGCATTGATGTAAGGCACGTAGGTGTTGTAATCATCGCCGTTCGCTTCCAATGCTGCCGGGACGATCCGGATAGCGTCGTCAAACCGGTCTGACGAAAAGTAAGCCGAACCCAATAGGTGGTAAACACCTTCACAGTGTGGTTTCAGTTCAATAGCGTGCTGCGCACATCGAATCGCTTCCTTGTAATTCTGATCTGCATAAAATACCCAACCCTGAGCAACAATGGCTTCCGCGAGCTGCGGTTGCAGGGCGATGGCTCGTCCGGAAGCTGCGCTGCATCTCTCGATCCAGCGCGGCTCTCTTTCATGGCTGTCATAGAGCCGGGCACAAACATTTGCGATCCCGGCATAAGCCAGTGCAAAACTGCGGTCAAGCGCCACGGCACTCTCGAAAAGTTGCAAAGCAAAGTCGAGGTCTTGCCGGGTGAGCTGCCTCATGTGGCTGCGGCCGCGCAGATAAAGATCATAGGCATGCAAGTTATCTGTGGGCTTGTTCGCCAACGCTTTCTCTTCCTGCGGCGATAAGGTGATACGAAGGGCTTCGGCTATGCTGCGGGCAATCTCATCCTGCAACTCGAAGACGTCCTTCATTTCACGATCGAAACGCTCTGACCACAACGGGAAGTCAGTATGCGTATCCACTAGCTGCGTATTGATTCGCAGCCGGGTCCCCGAGCGTCGAAGCGTGCCACCCAAAACATAGGCAACATTGAGTTCTCTGCCCACTTGGGTCGAAGTGACGGGTTTGTCTCGATACGCCAAAATCGTGGGCCTGGGAAAAATCTTCAGTTCACGGATCTTCGAGAGCTCCGTAATGATGTCCTCGGTCATTCCATCCCGGAGATACTCATCTTCTTTCACGCCGCTCAGGTTTTCGAAATAGAGCACTGCGACTGATTTTTCTGGACGCCCGCTATCCCGTCGCTCGGCGGATTCCGCGGACTTCTTTATGCCGGAATCCAGATCGCGCTTGAGCCTCAGCAAGTCCGTCTTGAGTTCGGTTGCCGTTTGATAACGGAGACTGCGATCTTTTTCCAGTGCCTTCCGCACAATCGTTTGCAACTCGACCGGCAGCTTCGGATTTAGTTCCTGGACGGCAGCCGGATCGCGATTCAAGATAGCTTCAAAGATCACCGCGGAAGTGTCACCCCGAAAGGGCACGATTCCGGTGCCCATCTGGTACAACATTGTGCCAAAGGAAAATAAATCCGTTCGGGCGTCCGTGAGCTGCCCGCGGGCTTGTTCCGGCGACATGTAAGAAATAGTCCCCATCGAAGTTCCCGGAGTGGTCAGCGGATCCACGCTGAGCGCCGTCTCCACAGCGGAAATTCCGGCCAATGTGCTCCCACTGCGATCCATTTTCGCCAGACCAAAATCAAGTACCTTTGCCTGCTTTCTTTCTGTGATGAAAATGTTCGCCGGCTTGATATCGCGATGCACTATGCCGCGCGCATGCGCAGCCTCCAAAGCTTCTGTGATCTGGATAGAGAAGTTCAAAACATCAGTGATTTCGAGCGGACCTTTCGCAATCACCGAACTCAGAGTTTCTCCTTCCAGCAACTCCATCGCGATGAAGTACGAACCCTCATGTTCCTCGATGGCATAGATTGTGCAAATGTTGGGATGGTTCAGGGAGGATGCGGCCCTCGCCTCACGCAGAAAACGTTCAAGAACCTGACGATCAGTTGCGAGGTCAGTAGGGAGGAATTTCAGCGCGACCGGTCTTTGCAGGCGGGTGTCTTGGCCTTTAAAAACGACTCCCATGCCCCCGCTGCCCAGTTGGCTGGTGATGTCGTAATGAATAATCTTCTGAGGGACCATCTCGAGGAGCTCCGGCCGTGCTCGCAGGCGTGATTCTGCAAGGAGTATAACTGAATTTGAATGGGCCGAAATTGGGGGCCTTAGTCGGTTTTGAATACCCCGGCTCAATCAGGAACTGCGACAACGCATGACTAAATTCCAACGCCGTACGCCTTCACGCAATTGCTCAGAGAATTTGAGGGCGTTTTCCATCTCTTGTACGCGTTCTGCGGGCGAAAGGCGAAGCGAACGAAGATTGAGCGTGAGATCAACGCCGAATTCTTTTGCGGCTTCAATCTTGCTTCCTTTAGGCGGGTTATTCACGAGTTCGAATAATAGGTTCTGTTCAGCAAGGTTCATCTGGATGCTCCGGCCATTGTCGCGGCAAGCGAATTTGAGTACCCTGCTAACAGCACCATCTGAGTCCAGCACAATCTTCACCCCGGCACCAGCTAAGTAAACTCCACTAATTGTGGTGCCCTGGTCTAAGTACCACAACCTATATACGGACCTTCGACGAGCCCCGAAATCCTCATCCTGTGGAAAAAAATCTTGTTGACACACATACGTTTAGGCGTAGGATGTGGGAGAAAGTGGTTCGAAGTGGTAAGAGCAATACGGTCAGTGGGTGCAAGTAGTAAAAAAGGTGCGG
>JAOAPL010000153.1 GCA_025462925.1 Acidobacteriaceae bacterium | reverse complement strand
GCTGCCGCAGCGCTCGTCGCGGGACTTCTTCTGAAAGAATTCAATTGGCGCATTGTCTTCTTCGTCGGCATCTTGCCGGCGCTGGTCATTCTCTGGATCCGGCGCAGCGTGCCTGAGTCAGAAATGTGGATGGCGCGTCAACGAGCAACGCTTTCGAACGAAGGAAGCAGTGTCGGCTTCGCAGAAATCTTCTCGCCAAAATACGCAAAGAACACATTCGCACTCCTGCTGCTGAACTTCTGTGGGATGTTCGCATGGTGGGGACTCTTCACCTGGCTGCCACCTTATCTCTCGCTGCCGATCTCAGAAGGCGGACGTGGCTTCAGCGTGATGGACAGCACCAAGCTGCTGGTCACGCTCAACCTGATCGGAATGTTTCCCGGTTACATGAGCTTCGGCTGGGTCGCCGACAAACTGGGCCGACGCAATTCTTTCATCCTCTACACCGGCTGCGCCGCCGTGCTCGTTCCCTTCTACGCTAACGCCCGTGCACCTTGGGCGATCATGCTGCTGGGCACGCTGGTCGCATTTTTCGGGACAGGATTTTTTTCGGGTTCAGGAATCATTGCCAGCGAGATTTTCCCCACTAGTATTCGCGCGCGTGCTCTGGGGTTCACCTATCCCGGCGCGCGTGCGCTCAGTTCTATTTCGCCGTTTGTGATCGGATATGTAGGACAGCGACACGGCTTGAGTGGCGCCTTCTATCTTTGCGCCGCGGGATTTCTGTTGGCGACATTAGTCGGCACGCAGTTGCCCGAAACCAAGGGCAAACATCTGGAATAGATTTAGTCGGCCATCGCGCTGTGCGAAAGCACCGCCGCACGGTTCCGTTCCGGCAATTGCACCATGACTGAAGCCGCCAGCACCAAAACCATGCCAATGATTTGGATCGGCCCGATCGTCTCGTACACGAACGTCGCTGCAAAAAGTATCGCGAAGACCGGCTCCAGGCAACTGGTCACAATCGCGCGTGTCGCGTCCAGATACTGAAGTCCGGCAAAGTAGAGTGACAACGGCAGCAGCATGGACGCGATTGCAAAAACCAATAGGAATATCCATTGCTCACGCGAGTAATGCGCAGCGATGATCTTCCACGGTGGATTCACGATCATCCAGAAGGCCGCTGCTCCAAACATCGCGTAAACCAGAACCTTCCAGCGATCATGACGGTTGACCATGAACTGGCCGAGGGTACTGTAAAAAGCGAACGAAAAGGCCGCCATCAGTGCTGCTCCAACACCGAGAGCGTTGATCTTGATTCCGGCAAGGTGCAAGAACGGCCAGCCGCTGGCACATGTCACAATGCCAATGGAAAGCGCGCTGCCGATAACCGCAAGCCCCACGGCCATGGTTCGCTGCGGCGTCGCAGGCTGGATCCTGCGCATGACCATGTAGAGCAAAACCCACACAGGCGCCGTGTACTGCACGATGATGGCAGTAGCTACGCTGGTTTTGTCGATTGCGTAGTAGTAGAAGAAATTCGATGCCGCCACGCCGGCGATTCCCAACAATAGACATCGATAGATGTCGCGTCGCGAGAGGACCAGGCTTCTTGGCCCGCGCCATGCGAGCAGGATTGGAATGAGAATCAGGAGTGAAAGTGTGGACCGCGCCTGGGCGAGTATCAACGGATCCAACTGTGGAAGCGCAGCGTCGCGCTTGGCGAGCATTCCACGGAAGACGGCTTTGCCCAACGTGGCGGACCCGCCGTAGCAAAATGAAGCGGCAGCGATCAGCAGATATCCCCGGATTGGATGGTGTTCTTTCTGCAAATCCGCCGCTCAAATCACTTCGCTAACATCTGCTCAAGACGTTCCGGATCGAAGCCGATCATTACTTCTTCGCCCACAATGATTGTGGGAGTAGAGCGGCTGTTATATTTGCCCACGAGGTCCCGCACCGCTGCGGGATCAGATCGGACGTTACGTACTTCAAACACAATGCCTCTCTCCGAGAGGTAGGCCTCCGCCCATTCGCATGGCGGTCAGCCGGGCTGACTAAACACGACTACAGTCTTGTGGGTCATGGTTCTGCTGATCCTTGGAAATGCTGTGATCCCGTACTGCTTTTAGATTAACAAACTCTGGTTACGATTCGGGAAAGACACTATATGTACTCGATTACCGTCGTAATCTTCGCCGTTTTCTGCAGCATCTGCGAAACCGAGCAGTACTTCTCTTTGGACAGACGCACAGCATCTTCCGCCGATTTCTTGGAAACGTTCCCACCTACGGTGTAAATCAACTTGATCGCGGTGTAAACGGTCGGCGGCTCTTTAGCGCGCTCGGCCTCGGCGCGCACGCGCAAGCTGGTGAAAGACTCGCGCTTTTTCGTCAGGATGGAGATGACATCGGTCGCCGTACAGGCGCAGAGTCCGATCAATACCAGCTCCATCGGGCCGGTGCCCGTATTTCGTTTGCGGTCCGAATCAACCACCACTGCGTGACCGCTGGATGCGATACCAACGAATCGCTCGCCATCGGTCCATTGTGCTTCAGCATTCACCATGGGACTCTCCAATTGAATCATTTGATCATTGAATCATTTAACCATGGCAGGGTACCCTCCCCCTCCGCAAGATAGCCAGAATCAGCAGCTTAGCGATTTTTGGTCTGCAAGTTCGTCAAAGCAATGCACTTTCGCGCAAAATATTCTCGGTAAAGAACTTACCTCTGTTTACTCATTCATATCTACCTCACCCCTCCCCCGGGTACGTGGTCGATCCAGCAGAATCAGTACGTTGCCGAGGGGATATCTCGCAAGCTGATGAACGCAAGCTTGTTACGTGGTCGATATCCGTAAACACTGGCGATTCGTGCATCTTGCGCCAAAAACAAAGGGGTTAGCCGTGGGTGTTTTGGCGGGATATGAACTGTTCCCGGGTGTGCCACGACAGATTGTCAAAGAGCAATAACTTATAGTTAATTACAAGTTGTTAACTATATCTCAACTTGGAGAAAGTGTCAAGAGAAATTGGGATGTTGGCGAGCTAGAAAGTGTCGCGCCTCTGGCGCTCTGTTATTTATCGAACTGTACCCACCGCTTACGCGGTGGGCTAGTCACTTTCGCCGCTACGCGGCTTGCGGCAAACGACCTGTTGTCTTTTCCCGGGTGTCGCGCCGCTGGCGCTCTGACGTTTATCGAACTGTACCCACCGGTTACGCGGTGGGCTAATCACTTGCATGTATGTCGCGAACGCCACCGCGAAGCACCACCGACAAGGATTGTCGTGCAGGAATCCACAATGATTAACAAGCGTCAATCAGCGTGTGTTATCCGTTTGCGGTTCTGTATGAATCAGCACTTTGAACAGCTCCGGCGCTTCTTGTTTGAAGCGTATCTCGAGTGCCGTCGAAACATCATGCACGCGAGAGAGCGGCAGATCGTCCGCCATAGTGCAGTGGCATGAGAGATAGATCAGGTCGCGCACTTTCTTCACCACGATGTCGTGGACATCGATGATCTCAGGAAATTCACTGACTATCTTGCGCAGC
>JAOAPL010000149.1 GCA_025462925.1 Acidobacteriaceae bacterium | reverse complement strand
AGCCGAGGAGCGTTTTGCTTCAGCATGGTTCTCCTGAAAAGCGAACACCCCTGCCAAGCGAACAGGGGCGGAAAACGCGGAGTCTAGCATAAATTTAGTGTGCGATACAGAACGAATATGCGATGATTCCCATCCAGCTCACGAGGGACAAATGAATTTCGACACACTGATTGTGAATGGAACCGTAGCCACTGCGACAGACACCTATGCGGCTGATGTTGCGATATCCGGCGGGAAAGTTGTCGCCATTGGCACTGACCTGCCGCGCGGCAATTGCAAGCAAGTGCTCGACGCAAAAGGAAAGTATGTGTTGCCCGGCGGAATCGATGTGCATACGCACCTTGATATGCCCTTCGGCGGAACGCGCAGCGCCGACGATTTTGAGACCGGAACGCGCGCGGCTGCATTCGGCGGAACGACGACGCTGATCGATTTCGCGATCCAGTACAAAGGACAAACGCTACGGACGGCATTCGACGATTGGATGTCCAAGGCGCAAGGCCGCGCAATCACGGACTATGCCTTCCATTGCATCATCACCGATTTGCCGGACGCGCAGTTGGAGGAGATGCCCGCTCTGGTGCGCGAAGGCGTTTCCAGCTTCAAGCTCTTCATGGCTTATCCGGGCGTTTTCATGCTTGATGATGGCAGCATTTTCAAGGCGATGCGGCAAGCGGCAAAGCACGGAGCCATGATCTGCATGCACGCAGAAAACGGTGGCGCGATAGACGTGCTGGTGCAGCAGGCGCTGGCGGAAGGAAAGACCGCGCCGAAGTATCACGCACTAACGCGTCCGACGACGGCGGAAGCGGAAGCTGTGTCCAGGGCAATCGCGCTGGCGGAGATGGCGGGTTCGCCGGTTTACATCGTCCACCTCAGTTCAAATGACGCGCTGGAAAAAGTTCGTGAAGCGCGCGATCGTGGGCTGCCGGTGTATGCGGAAACGTGCCCGCAATATCTTTATCTTTCGCTCGAGGACATGGAAGGGCCAGGCTTTGAAGGCGCAAAGTACGTCTTCACTCCGCCGTTGCGCGAAAAGTGGCACCAGGAAAAATTATGGAATGGGCTGAAGCATGACCATCTGCAAGTGGTGTCGACGGATCATTGTCCGTTCTGCTTTAAGGAACAGAAGGAATTGGGACGCAATGATTTCACGAAGATCCCGAATGGCGGGCCGGGAGTGGAACATCGGTACAGCCTGATTTATTCCGGCGGAGTTGCTGCGGGAAGGTTCAGCGTGAATCGCTTCGTCGAACTTGTTGCGACGACGCCGGCGAAGATCTTTGGACTCTATCCGCGCAAGGGAACTATCGCCATCGGCAGCGACGCGGACATCGTGATCTTCGATGCGAATCGGGAGCACACCATCAGCGCGAAGACACACCACATGCGCGTGGATTATTCCATGTTTGAAGGTATGAAAGTGAAAGGCACGCCGGATATCGTGCTGTCGCGCGGGCGCATGTTGGTGAATGGGGACAAATTCGATGGCAAGCCCGGCTCTGGCGAATTCATCAAGAGGAGTACGTTTAATTTGGTTTAATCCACCCAGCGCGAGGTCACGACCTTCGTCTCCGTATAAAAGCGAATGCCGTCTTTGCCTAGTGCGTGCAGGTCGCCGTAGAACGAGCCCTTCCATCCGGAGAATGGGAATATTGCTACTGGAGCAGGCACACCGATATTGACTCCCACCATTCCGGTTTGCACAGCATTGGTGAATTCCCGGGCGACGGTGCCGGACTTCGTATAGACCGACGCGGCGTTTCCGTGCTCGGAGGCGTTGACGATCTCGATGGCTTCCTTCAAGTCCTTCGCGCGGATCACTGAAAGCACCGGCCCGAAGATCTCTTCGCGGGCGATGCGCATCGATGGTTTGACTTGGTCGAAGATGGTGGGCCCGAGGAAGTAGCCTTCGGACTTGTTGACGCGATCACCGCGTCCGTCACGCGCAATCTTCGCGCCTTCTTTTTCGCCAGCATCGATCATGCTAAGGATGCGCTCTTTGGCTTCCGGAGAAATCACCGGGCCCATGGTGATTCCGGCCTTGTCTCCCGCGCCGACGGTCATTGAATTCGCGGCTTTGGTTAATTCCGCCACAAGTGCGTCACCAGCTTCGCCGACCGCGACGACAACGCTGGTGGCAACGCATCGCTCTCCGGCGCAGCCGAATGACGAAGCCATGATGGACTCGACGGTCGATTTCATGTCGCTGTCCGGCATGACGACGGAATGGTTCTTTGCGCCGCCTAGCGCCTGCACGCGTTTTCCCTTGGCTGAAGCAGTCTCATATATGTATCGCGCGACTGGACTTGAACCGACAAACGAGACCGCGCGAACTCGCGGATCATTCAAGAGTTGGTTGACGACATCTTTGGCGCCGTGGACTACGTTGATGACGCCGGCGGGCAGTCCTGCTTCGTAAAGCAGTTCCACGATGCGGACGGAAGAACGAGGAACTTTCTCGGATGGTTTCAAGACGAAAGTGTTGCCACAGGCGATGGCAACCGGGAACATCCAGAGAGGTACCATAAACGGGAAATTGAAGGGAGTGATGCCGACACAGACTCCGAGCGGTTTGCGGATCACGGAAGTGTCCACGCCATTGCTGATCTGCTCAAGGCCTTCGCCCATCATTAATGTAGGAGCGCCGCAGGCGAATTCGACACATTCCAACCCGCGCTGGAACGAACCCTTGGATTCTTCGAGAGTCTTGCCGTTCTCCTCGGTGATCAGCGCGATCAGTTCTTCGGAATGTTTCTCTAGCAGATCACGGAAATGGAAGAGGATGCGGCTGCGCTGCAAGACAGGAGTTCGACTCCAGCCCGGGAATGCTGCTTGCGCCGAGGCAATGGCTGAATCGACTTCGGCAGTAGTGCAGTAGGGAATCAGTGCGGCAGGTTCGGCGGTCGCGGGATTCAGCTGCTGATAGAGCTTCCCATCGGAGTCTTTTTGTTTTCCGTCGATGTAGATCTTGCAAATCTTCAGGTCGATGGCAATCTGTGTGCTGTTATGCATCTCCGGCTCCTTCTACAACCCTGGGACAAAAAGTTTACTCTTTCCAAGCGAGTTTGTAAGTGAAATTTAAGCAGAAAAGGCCGCCCGGAGGCGGCCGTTTGCTCAGAGAAGAACCATCCTATTCGGACTTGTCGGGCTTGCTCGCACCCACCTTACGAATGTAAATGCTGCCATTGAAGTTTTTGAATTGAATCTCCTGGCCGCCGCCATTGATGGTGCCGCGAATGGCCTTGTCGATGTGCACGCGATATCGTCCGCCCTGCGAACGTCCGTCTTCGACAACTTGCTGAGGAGCGCGTGATTGCATCTGCACGTCGAAATCGCTGAAGACGTCGCCGCGGTCGGATGAGAGACTCACGTTTGCTTTCAGGTCAGCGGGAAAGGTGACGTCGATGTCGCCATTCAGGGAGCTGAAGGCCATTGGTTTGCCGTTGATGCGACTGAACGTGACCAGCACTTTCCCGTTCAGTGCGTGCGCAACGGCGTTGCCGGAAACGTTGGTCATGGTCACATTGCCGTTGACGTTGTTGACGTCCAACTCACCGTCGACGCCGTTGACGACGATGTTGCCGTCGTTCACCGTGCGCAGGGTCAAGGAGGTATGCACGGGAACCGAGATAGTGAGGTCGATTGGCCTCTGGACGGAGTCCGCGTTGATCTTTACCTGATTGTTCTCCTCTTCCACGTTGAGCCCGGTGCTCACCATGGGAATGCGCTTCATCCCATTCGAAGACCTTGATTCGCCCTGGTGCGCACTCGCTTCCACGAGTACCTCCTTGCCTTCGTAAGCTTTGAC
Organism: Acidobacteriaceae bacterium; assembly: GCA_025462925.1. GTDB lineage: Bacteria > Acidobacteriota > Terriglobia > Terriglobales > Acidobacteriaceae > JAICLA01. The sequence continues at coordinate 254 of JAOAPL010000149.1, read as the reverse complement.
AATGATGCTTCCGTTGAGGAGGTTCGCTTTTACGAATGCTGGGCGTGAAGGATCAGTCAAGGGAACGTTGACGCGGTCGCCGGCAGTCTGTGCTGCGGCTGTAAGTACCGTGACGAAACATGTTGCTGCAATCAGGACCGCTGCGAGTTGTAGTTTATTTTTATACATGGCGTTCAAGGACTCGAATCTCTCCATTAAAGTTTTCAATTTTGATCTCTGGACCGCCTGAGCCTACTCGGCCTCCGGTATACCGG
>JAOAPL010000147.1 GCA_025462925.1 Acidobacteriaceae bacterium | reverse complement strand
AGTTCCACTTTCGTCCTTCCGGCAATCGCGAAGGACCCGAGCAAGAAGGCTGAGGCCGCGACGGTGGCCGCGCCCGCGGTGACCCACAACGTTATCGATCTGGATGTGGTGACGCAGCTCCGGCAGGAGGAATTCAGGAACTCCAAGGTGATGGAGACGCTGAGTTCGCTGTCGGACAGCATTGGGCCTCGGCTGACGAACTCGCCGAATATGAGCAAGGCGAAAAAGTGGACGCAAGACCAATTGACAAAATGGGGACTGCAGAATTCTCACCTGGAGGCTTGGGGGCCGTTCGGGACAGGATGGTCCTATGAGATGTCGAGCGTGCGGATGCTCTCGCCGGACACGGCGGAGTTGATCGCGCTTCCAAAGGCGTGGACTCCGGGCACCGATGGGCCGGTGCGCGGGAAGCTGATCCGGGTGAAGCTGGAAAACAAAGAAGACCTGGAGAAGAACAAAGGCAAACTTGCGGGCGCGATCCTGTTGTTGGGCGATATGCGCGAAGTGAAGATGAACACCGAAGCGAAGATGACGCGTTACACCGACCAGACGCTGGATGAGTTGTATCACTATGCTGCGCCAGCGGCACGCAATCCAGCGCTGGCTGGCCAATTCGCGGAAGCTGCGCGTCGAAGAGCGTTCGCGCCTGAGCTGACCAAGTTCCTGATGGAAGAAAAAGTGGCGGCGACGATCGAGCCGACGCGTCTGCCGGGCGATGGTGGAACGATCTTCGTGCAAAGCGGCGGGTCCTACAAAAAAGGCGAACCGGTGGGAGTGCCGTCGCTGGTGATGAACATTGAACACTACGGACGCATCGCGCGTTTGATGGACCGCAATGAAGATGTGGAAGTGGAAGTAAACGTCAAAGCCAAGTTTTACGATGACGATCCGATGGGCTACAACACGGTTGCGGAAATTCCCGGAACCGATCTGAAAGATGAAGTAGTCATGCTGGGAGCGCATCTGGATTCGTGGCACGGTGGCACGGGCGCGACGGACAATGGCGCTGGGTCGGCGGTGGCGATGGAAGCAGTGCGATTGATCAAGGCGCTGGACCTGCATCCGCGGAGAACGATCCGCGTTGCGCTCTGGAGCGGTGAAGAACAAGGCTTGCTGGGATCGCGCGCGTATGTCGCGGAGCATCTGGCGACGCGTCCGACACCTGCTCCTGGCGCGGGCGGAGGCGGGGGTGGTGGAGGATTTCGTCCGCCTCCGGGGCCGCTTACGTTGAAGCCGGAGTACAACAAGGTGTCTGTCTATTTCAACTTGGATAACGGATCGGGGAAGGTTCGCGGAATCTATTTGCAGGAAAATTCCGCGGCTGCGCCGATCTTCCAGAATTGGATGGAACCGTTCCGCGACTTGGGCATGACCACCATGACGATGCGTAACACGGGCGGAACTGACCATTTGTCGTTCGACGGAGTGGGCGTCCCGGGATTCCAGTTCATTCAAGATGAGTTGGAGTACGACACGCGCACCCATCATTCCAACATGGATACATACGAACGTTTGCAACGGGATGATCTGATGCAGGCGTCGGCGGTGATGGCTTCGTTCGTGTACAACGCAGCGATGCGCGACCAGATGTTTCCGCGCAAGCCGTTGGCGAAGTCAGATATTCCTCTGGCCGCAGTCGTGAAGGCAGACGAGCCGGCGGCCAAGGGCGGGAAAAAGAAGTAAGCGAATTGATGTGATGAGCCCAGCCGAAATGGCTGGGCTTTTTGTTTCGTGAAGGGAATGTCGCCTCGATGGGGCTCATCATCAAGGACGATCTGCTATAGACATTGCGCGCCTCTGGCGCGACGAATTCTGCAGACAGAAATTGCGTGTTGACGAAGGTTTCTATTCTCGCGATCGTTGCACGGTTTGACCCTGCTGGGATTTGTTCGGTAAAGTCGAAGACAATGTCGTTCAATCCAGTTAAGACATTTTTCAAATCGTTGGGCGTGGGATTGGTGTCGGCGGGGATTGCATTCTTTACGGCAAACTTTCTGGCCATCATCGCCCTAGTGATCTACCAGGCGTTCAGCCATCAGACGCCGGATTACAGCATTGCGTATCGAATCATTGGAGCGCCGATTGGAGTGGTGGCTTTCCTCGGTGCATTCACGGCGATGTTCGTGAGAGACATTAGACATAGTAGTCAGTAGCAGTAGCCGTCCCCTTCGGGGACTGGAATCTCACGTGCAGAATACCCGGTACTCGCGTGCCGGCTACTTTCGTGCCGTCCCAATCGGGACGGGTTCCAGTACCCTTTCCGCGCGGTGTCGCCCCGCTGGGGCTCGAGACAGAAATGCTCTGCACTACTATAAACAGATCGCGCCTATGGCGCTGGAATGCTGTATCGCGATGCGATCCAAGATGAAATGGGTGTGGCAATTCAATGACAACCCCACGTTAGCTTCGCGAACGTGGGGCACCCCGCGAGAGTCTGCTGCAACTTCGCGCTTTTCTGCATCATCCACCTATTAGGAATCCGGAGCTGGGCGGCGGCTACTTTCCTGGACAGGGGCGGGCGAAGTTTGCGCGAGAGCACAAGAATGAAGTCGAAATCCGATGTGGAGATCCGCATCGGCACCTCGGGCTGGCATTATAAGCACTGGCTGGGGAGTTTCTATCCCGAGAAGCTGCCATTCTCCAAGATGCTGCAGCATTACTGGGAGCACTTCGACACGGTTGAGATCAACAACAGTTTTTACATGCTGCCACAGGTGTCCACGCTGGAAGGCTGGCGGGCGGAGACGCCCAGGAATTTTAAATTCGCCATGAAGGCAAGCCGGTTTCTCACGCACAATAAGAAACTCAAGGACCCGGAGAACGCGCTGAACAATTTTCTGCCGCGCGCGGAAGCGCTGGGAGAAAAGCTGGGGCCGATCCTGTTTCAATTGCCGCCAAAATGGAAGGTGAATCGCGAGCGCCTGGAAGAGTTGCTGCAGACTTTGCCCACCTATCATCGTTATGCGTTTGAGTTTCGCGAACCGAGTTGGATCAATCCGGAGATCTACGACGTCCTGCGAAAATACAATGCCGCATTTTGTATTTACGAACTGGCAGGATTTCATTCTCCCATCGAAGTCACTGCAGATATTGTTTACGTGCGATTGCACGGTCCGGGAGATCGATACCAGGGCAGTTACGATCAGAAGACGCTGGCGGCGTGGGCTAAGCGGATCGAGAACTGGGCGGCGCGAGGCCAATCAGTGTTCGTCTATTTCGATAACGACCAGGCGGGATATGCGGCGGAGAACGCGCTGACGCTTAAGAGGATGGTCGCAAGTTCACAGCCGAGGGCGGCTGTGCCACACACAACGGAGAAGGTGGCGTAAGGCACTTTAACCGCGGATCAAAGAAAGATAAGAGCGGATCAAGGTCAAATGCAAAAACCGCTTTGTCCGCGGTTCTGTTGCATTGGATGTGCTAATCTCGCGGCTTCAGTCGAATTGGAGGGCGTGCGATGGCGGTTGTCCCTGAGGCTGTTGCGGTTCAAACTCCCGGGCCGGCAGCGATTGGCGTCGGTCGCCTGAATTCCGTTGACCTGCTGCGTGGATTGGTGATGGTCATCATGGCGCTTGACCATGCGCGCGATTACTTCACCTACGTGCGGTTTGCTCCGGAGAATCTGGCGCACACTTATGGATCGCTGTTCTTCACGCGATGGATCACGCATTTCTGTGCACC
>JAOAPL010000138.1 GCA_025462925.1 Acidobacteriaceae bacterium | reverse complement strand
TCCGAACGCCACTACTGAGATCTCGCCCTTGACTTTCTTCAGTTCCACAGCCTTGATGCTGCTGGAACCGATGTCCAATCCGACAATTGCCTTTGCGCCGCCTAATCCGAACATGCTTCCGCCTTATGTGCTGATAGCGTTAAATGCTGCCTTGACGCTGCGCGCCCGCTGCTGCCCGTGCTGCCTTGGGACGCTTCTTGCCTTTGTCTTCTCCGCCCATACTCTTGCGTTCCATCCAGGAATCCAGGATCGTCTTCTTGAATTTCCAGCGGTTCCCGAGTTTGAATGCAGGAATCTTTTCCTCGTAAACGTACTTGTACAGCGTGTCCGTGCTCACGCCCAGGTATTGCGACGCTTGCCGGATGTTCATCACTTCACGCGAATCGGCCATGCTCAGCCCTTTCCACAGTAGTAGCCAAAAAACTTGGCTTGCAAGGACACCCGTACATTCTTCGGGATCCTTTGGGATCTGCGAACCTGAAGAGGAAATCCTCTGCTCTACTCGGGGGGGAAACTCCTGACGTGCGGTTTATAGCAGAGTTACTACCGTGAGTGTCAAGAAACTTTCCCTATATCGTCCGGTTATCTTCCGGTTTTGACGGGATTTCGGACGTGTCCTTTGGTGTGTTTACGCAACATTCTGCGTATAGCAGTCTCGTACACCACAAGAGATGGTGGTGTTAATGCAAACGGTACAGAATTTCGCCTGAAATCCTTCTAAGTACCTTTTATCTGCACATAAGTTGAGGCATTTAGCGGGCGTGAGTCGAAGTGAGAGCCCAGTTGCCGAAACCCTGAGCGCTTCCCTTTGTCATCCTGGGCGCTACTGTTTGCGCTCCCACCCACTAATGCTGACCGACATCTTGCTTCTACAACATCGCATCTCCTGAGATACAAACCAAGCTCGAGACTTGCTTATGCCAGCCTTTAAGCGTCAATTCCCAGGCGTTCGCCCTCTACCGCTGCTTACGATTTTGTGCGTCTTTGCTCTTGGGTGTGGAGGTGGCGGAAACAACACGGCGACCACACCCGCTCCGAGCCCCGGTTCAGTTGCTGGCGGCACACCCGGCCCCCAGCCACCACCACTTCCCATTAATACGCCGATGCCCCAACCAACTCCCGTTCCGCCGCCGACGTCAACACCTATACCCACGCCAATTCCCAATCCCACGCCCACTCCCACTCCCACGCCACCGACTAATTTTGGAATGTTCCAAGCCACACTTTTCTCTGGTTTTGGCACAACACTCCAGAATAGGGGTCCAGTAATCGTTGACGCGACGGCGATCGATGGTAATGGCACCGTTCAAATTACCGGTGCAGCCGCAATGACGTCGGTCACGCTGTCATTCTGTCCTTTTCCGAGCGGGAAATATGTTTGTTTCACCGTGATGACATTAACCACTGACACCACAGGAGCCGCACAAGCTGCATTTCATATTCCTTCGGGCACTTGGGCGGGCGATTTCCAGGTAACAACCGGCGGCAATATCTTCGCAACCACGGCCTTTGATACCACCACCAGCAACCAGAGCTACACAGCGGCGTTGCAACCTCAAACCACCACGAATCCGAATGGCATAAATCAGTTTCCCGTGCCGGCTGTACCGCAGGACCCGCTCGCCAGCGGAAGGATCACCGTCGCCGGCAGCACTGCGCAGGTGAGTCTTCAGGGCGCTGTTCCCAGCGCAATTTACAACCTGACCCTCTGTACGCTTGCTGACGGTTCTGGATGCTTTCAGCAACCTACAACGATTGCCACCGATGCCAGCGGGAACGCAAATATCAGTATTCCTATAACTCCGCAGGGAGGTGACATTATCCTTGTCGAACGAAGCGCTACGCCGGCAGGAGTTGGATTCATCGCGGGATTCCAATCTCCCTAGCAACTTACCCTGATGTACTCGGGACGCATCTATCCAGAGCGACGTACATCTAAAGAAATAATGCTTCGTTCTCTCTCAAATCGCGCCATGCGCATTCTTGCCTTCGTTCTTCTATTCACCACATTGACCTTGGGTGTCGGTCTGGCAGCTACTTGGGTCTTCTTCTTCCGGCTCACATTGAAGCCGCCGGACATCGCTCTACCTGAACAGGTCGTGAAGACTCCGCCGCCAGCAACCACCGTCTCTCCCTTGTTGGTGCAACACAAACTCGACTTGCCCGGACGAGGCGAGATCTTTCCTGCACTTACTGCCAGTGCCTCTGACTACTGGCCTCTGGCCGTGATGACCATCTCCAATCAGTCGGACAGTCCAGTGCTGGAAACCATCTCTGCCGAAGTTCCTGGATGGAGCATCCCTGAAAAGCGCACTGTGATCATCGGACCGCGGGAGACGCGCTCGCTACATATCAGTCCGGAGTTGCTGCCAGACGTCTACGACAATGAAGAGATACAGCGGACGGTGCTGCAAGTTCAGGCAGCCGACGCTTTCGGTTCGACCGCCTTCGCGCAGGATTTTCCCGTGTACGTGCACGCCGCTTCAGACTTGTTCTGGGGAAAGAAGTTTGGTAACGCGCAGTACGTCGCCCGATGGGTCACCCCGCACGACCCGTCCGTGCTTCGCGTCATATCGCTGGCGAAAAAATGGCAGCCTCGTGGACGCTTCGCCGGTTACAACACAAACAGTCCCAACCCCGTAGTTCTCTCTACCCAGGTGCGCAAGCAGGCCGACGCAGTCTTCCAATCGCTCCGCCAATCCGGCATCGGTTACGTAAGCAGCATTTACACCTTCGGAAATTTCGTTGGACAAGCCCAACGCATCCGCTTCCCGCGCGAGACTCTCTCGCTCAATGCCGCTAACTGCATCGATGTCTCTGTCGTCTTCGCATCGGCGATGGAAAACTTGGGAATGAAGCCGGTGGTCGTCATTTTGCCCGGACACGCGATCACTGGAGTGCGCCTCGGCCCGGACTCCAGCGACATCCTCTACCTCGACCTCACAGTGCTTCCCAACGGGACGTTCCAGCAGGCCGCCGCCCGCGCGAAATATTGGCTGGATAAGACTCCACCAGACCAAATCTTGACTGTGGACGTCGCCTCCGCCAGGCTCCTCGGCATCTACCCCATGCCCTCCAGCCCCAATGAGAACGGGAGAAGCAAAAGCTAAATTTTTTTTTAACATCCCAGCGAAGCGACAGTTTTTACATCTCCAGCGAAGATGTCCGAAAGTGGCGGCTAGCGTCTTTGTGACTGTTTACCTTCAAACATTGCTTGGATGGTCTTCATAGGTAGGAAGAGCCGGTCGGCGATGCCGGGGAAACCGATAAACCCGTAATGCTGATAGAAGCTCGCGGCATTCGCATCTTTTGCATCAACTACTACCGCTGCGGAGGCAATCTCCTTACTTTGCCTTAGACAGCGGTATAAAGCGTCTATCAGCAAATGTTCTCCCAATCCCTGACCGCGGAACTGTTCACTCACCGCGAGACGCCCCAACAATGACGTCGGAACCTCCGGATATTTCGGCAGCTTCCTCGCGACCCTTTCCGGCAATGCACCAACGTTCACTGAATATTGTGAGAGGGTGTAAAAACCCGCCACTGTCCTAACATCAGGGGTGCAGATGAAAACAGCCGATACCCGTTTCTCAACATCCTGGCGTGCCTGCGTGATGAGATAGTTATCCAGAGCGGCAATGCCGCACGAAAAAGCCGCTCGATCATGCGCTTTCCCGAGCGGCTCTATTCTGAATTCAAACTTGTTTTCGGTCACCGGATGCCCGCGCGCTTCTTATACCGCGTCGCTGCATTCAACAACGATCTCTTTGGAGCAGGAGGATTCATCAAGCTAGTGGCAAAAACTCTCCGAGCCTCCTCGTTCAATTGGAGAACTTCGGAATCACGAATCACCCGCACTGCGGCATCCTGTGCACTCAGGACGACAAAATCGGACACGGACGTCCCCCGAATGCGCGCGGCCTTCTCAATCGATTTTTTCTGTTCGGATGTAACCCTGGCTTCCAAACGTTCCTTCTTCGGCTCCCGTTCTGTCACTGCATAGTTGTGCGACGCCATCACTAATCTCCCCAGTAAATACTGTACGGCAAACTGCCGTACACGTCAAATCCATTCCCTTTCGAAGGGCGGAAGCGAGCGCCTACTCACTGCGGACCCGAAGGCGAATGCCGCAAACCACCTTCCCCACCCGGCTTCCCTTGTGACCCTTCGTGTCCCTCTGTGTCCTTTGTGTTTCAATATCTTGATTTTGATCTTGTCTTCCTCTGCGCCCTCCGCGTCCTCTGCGGTAAAACAAAAACGCGGCACCGAATAATCGATGCCGCGTCGCAACTCCTAAAACTCTTATCGCCCGAAATACTTGGCGTTCTTCTCCGTGTATTCTTTCCATTTGTCCGGCAGATCATCTGCCGCGAAGATCGCAGACACGGGACACACAGGCACGCACGCGCCGCAATCAATGCACTCAACCGGATCGATGAACAGTTGATCCACAGCTTCAAACTTGTCCGAATCCTTCTTCGGATGTATGCAATCCACCGGACACGCATCCACACACGCATGGTCCTTGGTTCCAATACACGGTTCTGCGATTACGTATGCCATAACTTTCTTAAGTCTCCACTACGACGAATATGACTGCATAGCCAACACTCCATACTAAAGTGAGAGGAGTGCTTCTGCAACTCAATTTGACCTATCCGGCATCATCCAGAAGGTTTGCGTCTCGCCAGATTTGCCACTCTCCCGCCTGGTTTTTTCGCAGCACAGTTAACGTGTAACCAATCCGCCTCATCGGCGCACCGCCCGCCACAGGCGGTAATCAATATTTCGAGATGTGTCCAGCACGACGCCATGTCACCACTGACTCGAACTTCTCGAATATCGACCTTTGGGTCGATACGGAAATATTTGAAGACGTCGCGCTGTCCGTCGATGAACGTCTCACGTCCTCGTATGGAAGTACTTGCGGCACTAAGGAAGACGACATCCTCAGTTACTAGCGATCGAATCTTTTCCAAGTCCCCCACGACAGTGGCCGCCAGCCAATCGGATACGACCTTGCGAACTTTCTGCTCATCGTCCAATCCGCTTACGCCCCCACCAGCTCCCGCTCATGCTGCGGATCATATTCCACGATATATCCCGCCACCGCCGTCGCCGCTACGGTGAGAGGACTCGCCAGATACATCTGTCCCGGCCCGCTGCGTCCAGGGAAGTTGCGGTTCTGCGCGCTGATCACCACCTGCTCGGGACGCGTCGACACGCCCGGCCCCGCATTGATGCACGCTCCGCAACTCGGCTCAATGATGATCGCTCCGGCCTTCTGGAAGATGTCAACGTAACCCTGCTTCAGGCAATATTCACGCGTCGATTGCGATCCAAACTGAATATAAAACTTCACTGACTCCGCGATCTTCTTCCCTTGTTGCAGCGCATCCTTCAACACCAACGCATACATATCCATGTCTTCATTCTTGCCCGCGGTGCAAGTACCGCCGTATGCGATCTCCACCGGGACCGGCGTGTTCAAATCGCGAATGAACTTTCCATTTCCGGGATCACCCGGTGTCGCAACCATTGGAGTAATGTCGGCAGCATTGAGTTCGATGACCTCTGCGTACTCGGCATCCGGATCGCTCTTCAGATCGTCGAGCAGACTCTCCGCTTTCTTGCGGTCCATCCCGCGACGCTCCATCAGGAACTCAACCACTTTCTTGTCCGGTGCAACGATGCCGGTAAATCCGCCGATCTCCGCCGCCATGTTTGTCATCGTGGCGCGCTCATCGACTCCAAGCTCTTCAATCGCCTCGCCTGCATACTCCATCACCTTCGCCAGCGCCTGCCCGCTCTTCACATAATCGAGAGCGAGAATGGCGAGAATGAAATCCTTCGCCGTAACATTCGGCTTGCGCTTGCCTTTTATGACGATCTTCACCGACTCCGGCACCTTCACGCGCACGTCTTTTGTGATCCACGAGTTGAAAACGTCCGTCGTACCGATTCCGAACGCGATGCATCCCACCGCGCCCACATGCGGCGTGTGCGAATCCGATCCGACATTCACCTGTCCCGGGAGCGCATAACTCTCCGCCACGATTGAATGGCAAATCCCTTCCGAGCCTTTGCGGTCTTTCAACTCGCCATGCAGCTTGATCCCCTGCGACTTCGCAAACGCCTCTTGCTTCAACTTCAATTGTCCCGCAAGATCAAGCAATCCCATCTTCTTCTTCTCTTCTGACATCACTTCATCCAGAAACGTCAGGTGGTCGCGGAAGAACATGATGCTGGAAGAATCATTCACCGGCGTCTCTTTACCGACAAGTTGTTCGTAGAAGATTGCCGCCATTGGGGTGACGTATTCATGGCTGAAGCGCAGGTCGGTGCGCGTGAATCCCGTGTCGCCCGGCTTCACCGCTTCCACGCCCACTTTGTTGTGGTCGGCGACCATGTGCTTAGCGAAGATTTTTTCCGCCAGCGTCATGGGACGCTTCTTCGTCTCAATCGGCGGCAGATTCACCTTGCCCTGCATGCGCGCCACGTTGAACGGGAACAACCCGCCGAACTCAATCACCTGCCGCGTGATCTCGTCCTCACCTTTAGTGAAAACGGAAAGAGGAATCTCTTCCCCGCTGCGCACCTTGTCGATCAGGCTGAAGTCCGTCGACGTCAGCACTCCCAAATTCTGGCAATTCTGTTTGTAAATCCGCTCGATATTCTCCGCGATCACCAACTGAATCCCGGCGCACAACTCCGCGTACGGACTCTGCTCCCGACTCGACCCCTTGCCGCGACGCTTCCCGCTCACCGCCGCTACGAATCCGCCGCGCTTCACATCGCCGCGCTTGATCGGAGTCTCCGTCCCACACTTCAATCCGAGGTAAGGGATTTCTCCTAGCGTCTCGTCGAAATAGAAACAGTAGTGCGCCGGCGTGATTTCATCTGTGGAGATATCATCGCGCAGCTTGGGATTGTTCGCCGGATTCTTCGTATCCCAGGGCAGGTTTTCGCCAGCCAACTGCCGACGGATCAGCTCCGGATCTTCTGTGAGGAAAAGGATTCGCCCTTGCAGCTTTACTTGCTCAGGACGCTTAGTGATTTCGCGGGTGAGAAGAGGATTTTGCACAGTTCAATTTTAGCAAAGAAGGCTTATTGTCATCCTGAGCACAGCTTTTGACTATGTGGCACAGCCGCCCTCGGCTGTGTACGTTGTCATCCTGAGCGCAGCGAAGGATCCCTACCACTCTGCAACATACCTGCATTCATGAACTGACTACTGGCTACTGACTACTGCTTCTTGTCATCCTGAGCGCAGCCGCGTAGCGGCGAAGTCGAAGGATCTATGCATTTGAATTTATTGCCGCGAAGCGGCACCTATAGAAGAGCGGGGCTTCAGCCCCGCGTTACAGCACACGAGAGAAACGGGCTTTAGCCCCGGGTCACGAGAAACCAGAAAGGAGAAACTAGAAACCGCCTTTAAGCTTCTCCTCCACATCTTTCAGCGCCAACTCCAACATCGCCCGATGGCGCTCATTCGTGCTCGCCGCCAAATCATTCACAATCTTTGTCCGCATCAATTCTAGGCTGGCCTTCTGCTGCATCCGCGCCTTTTCTTCCGGAGTGAGCGCTTGTTTCTGAGAATCCGAGGACTTCGCCTGCGCCATGCTCTGCTGCTCTTCCACCTGCTTGCTTTCGAATCCTCGCGCCATCTCTGACTAAATCCTTTTCGTTCTCGCCAACTCCCTCACGTCCGGCAATTCTTCCAAGTCGCGCCCTTCCAACACTCCCTGCAATTCGCGCAGAAGTTCCGGATGCAATATCCCGTTCGACGCCACCACTTCCCTGCTCGCAATCTCAAACGGCTCATTCCATATCTGTGTGACTGTCCCCCCAGCCTCCTGGACTAGCAGGACGCCCGCCGCTGTGTCCCACGGATTGAGAATGAATTCCCAATAGCCGTCGAACCGCCCGCACGCGACATACGTCAGGTCCAACGCCGCCGATCCCGCCCGCCTGATTCCATGCGAGCGCATCGTGATCTGGTGATAAAAGTGGATATTTG
>JAOAPL010000129.1 GCA_025462925.1 Acidobacteriaceae bacterium | reverse complement strand
CTGCTGATCGAGCGCGTGCGTGAGGAGCTCTTCGCGCTGGCGCGCTTCGCGGTACTCACTATCCAAGCGGGCGATGACGGCTTTCTTTTCCTTATCAGCGGCAGCTTCGACCTCCTTGAGCTGGGACTGAAGGCGCTGCACCTTGGGGAAATTGGGGCCATACTGATTTAAGGCGTCCGTGTACTGGTTATTGATATCGGCATGTTTGCGAGCGAGATCCAGGACGGCAGGGTTGTCGCGAATCTGCGGAACGGAGTCGACGTCGCCCGCCTTGGCAAACTCGAACAGGGACTGCTTGCGCATGCGCTCGCTCTGCACCTCGGTTAGTTGCCTGTTGAGATCGCCAAAACGCTGGGTCGTGACGTTTTGCTTGTCGTCGAGAGCCCAGATCTGATTCTGGCGCTCGTAGGCGATGCGGGCATCTTCGGCTTTCTCGACGCGGATCTTCAACTCATTGAGCTGATCGGTGAGCCAAGTGGAAGCACGGGTGGTGGCTTCATAGCGGCTCTGGAAATTTTGCTCGATGAAGTTCTTTATGTGGGCGTTGACGATCTGCGCAGCTTGAAGCGGGCTGGTGGATTCAAAGCTAATGTCCAGCAAACGGCTGTTGGGCACGCGCTTGACGCTCAAGCTGCCGAGGAAAGCGCCCAACTCCGGAGGAGGCTTCAGGTTGGCAAGGCTGCCAGTGGCAACAGCATCGGAAGCAGCAGGGTCGGTGGCAAAATCGGTTTGGCCGGAGAGGACGCCACTGCGGATGGTCTGTAGCGCGAGGGTTTCACTGGTGAGAATTTTAGATTGCGTCTCGATATAATTTTCGAGATCCACCATGTAGTCGTCGGTGTTCTGGAAGGGAAGGATATTGGAATTTTCGCGATCGATTTCGATTCGCGAGGTAGCGATATACACGGGTTGCAGGCGAAACGTGCCGATGGCGGTGATGCTTACAACGGCGAGCATAAACGAGAGGATGAGCCATTGGTGTTTGCGAAGGATGAGGAGGTAGTCGTAAAGATGAGGCTCGCGCGGAGAAAGATCCCAGGCCGGAAGGCGCGAGGGAGCGGTGATGAGCTCCACGGCGCCGTTGGAGCCGTTTTCGCGGGGCACGATTCTGTTGTCGTCGGCCATGGCTTAATTAATGAGGCGGTAGACAGCGATACCCGTACCGATGGCAAGGCCTAATTCGGCCGCCTTGAAAGCTGCCTGCTTCGTGGCACTCTTGGGAACGTAAAGGATGTCGCTGGGTTGTAGACGAACATCTTCAGCCTGAAACTTCAAAACCTTGCTTAGATTCACATCCACTTCGTGCTGCTGGCCATTGGCATCGCGGCGAACAATGACGGCATGGTTGGATCTTGCGGTGCGATCTAGACCGCCAGCGAGCGAAAGCAGCTTGAGAGTAGTGAGCTGGCCGCGATCATTGGCAATTACGAACCCGCCGGGGCGTGAGACCGCGCCAAGAGCGTAGACAATACCAGCATGGGGCACAGTCACTACGTCGCCGGGCTGCAGCATAATGTTGCTGGAAGTGTCGCCGGTCTCGAGGATACGCCCGAGATTGACAGTGATCGTGTTCGCGATGGGAGGCGGCAAAAGGTCAGGGAGATCGATGCTCTTTGCTGAAATGGCCCTTGAGGAGGAAGTGCTTGCCGCGGCGCGACCGGTTTCATCTGGAGAAGTCGAATCGGCTGGCCCTCCCGAAGCCGTTGGATCAGCGGGAGCAGAATTTGCGTTTACTTTTTGGAGCGGCGTGGGAGAGGCGTCGCTTGAGTTGATAGCCGGTGGTTCGGCGTCCGATACGGGGTCGGTCTCGAGTCGTGAAATGATGACGGTGTCGCCTGCATCGTTGGATATGCCGCCGGCCTCGGCAAGAACTTCAATCAAAGAAACCTGACGGTCCGCCTGATAGACCATCGGGTGCGGGACGGCCCCGACAACCGTGATGGGTTTGCTTTTGTGTTCTTTCACGGTCACGCTGACGTCCGGGTGCGACACCAAACCATTGGCCTCAAGCACCTCGGCAATCTTAAGCTGCGCTTGAGTTTCGGTTAGTCCCGATATGTGTAGTCGCACAGGGACCAATGGAATGCCGATTGTTCCGGTCTGGCTGACGCGGACTTCGCGACTTAGCTCCTGTACATCGAACACCTGGACGGCAAGTAAGTCTCCATTGCCGATCACGTAATCGTGAGGAGGAAGAGCGCGAGAAGCGGCAGAGAGCGCACGAATGCGATCATTGGTTTGCTGAGATGTCTCGACGACCGTCTGCGCGCTGCTGGGTAGCGCCGCCAGGGCCGCTAGCAGGGCAGTGGAGACGAGACACAGCGTCCACGCACCCAGTCTGGCTGGCTGCATACGAATAGATGACCCCCGGTTGATTATACAGCGGTTAAGCTTTTATCAATCAGGGATTTCGTCTGTACGGCTGAGCTGGACCGAGAATGCCGCTTTGAGGGGCTCTGGGAAATTTCGGTCGTGGCCAGATGAGCCATTAGAAGGAAAAGCAGGGCGTTTCCAGGCATGTGCAGATTGAAATCCACCAAGCTGTGCACTAGAAAGCCGCAACACGCTACAAGTCCAGAGAGATGCAGCGCGGCGGCAAAGGGTTTGTCGGTGCCCAGCAACTGCTTCAGCGAACGGAAGAACAACACGCCCAAGAACCAGGCGCAGCAGAAGGCGCCGGCGAAGCCGGTGTCCGCCAACATCTCAAGGTAATCGTTGTGCGCATGATTGACGACCCTTCCGTCATAAAGAGTTTCGTAAGCGGGAAATACCATGGGGAGCGTGCCTAGGCCGGTGCCGGTCCAGGGATGTTCGCGAAAAATATGCCAAGCGTCGTAACGCATGGAGGCGCGTTTGCTCACTGTCACTTCAAGGGACTGCATAGAAGAAAAGCGCTCGAGGATCTGGCGCACTCCCAACCAAGATACAAGCATGAAAGCAAGGAGCAAGACCACGCCACCCGCCAGAACGTGGCGGCCTCCGGCGCGGCGCAAGATCATAAGAAGAGCGAGGACGCCAATTTCCGCGGCAAAACTAACCAAGCCGCCGCGGGAAGCGGAGAGAAAAAGAGCGACGATCGGAAGCAATGCGAAAATGCCGACGGCAAACCAGCGCTCGCGGCGAACTTTGCCAAGGACCAGGGGAACCAGAGCGACGGGAATGACCAATTCCGCAAATCCGGCGAAATGGTTGCGATTCACATAAGGGCCGAACGGAATGCCGCCGTAGCGCATTTCGCGAAACCAATACAGTTTGCCGTTAAAGGTAAGCTGCTGAAGAATCCCGAAAATGGCGACGACGAACCCGAAGAACATCAGGAACCAGACAAAAGCGCGCCAGTCATCGGCTGCGCGGAATGCCTGCGAGGCAAGGAACAAAATAATGGCGTATGCGAGGATGAGTTGAAGTTCAAGCCGTGTGTCGTACTGTGAGGCAGTGCGGTGAAAAACAAGTTGCCCGAGTGCGACCAAACAAAGGGCGAGCAGCGGGGGGAGAAGCGGAGAAATGACAATTTCGCGGTCGGTGAAATACGCCTGCACCGCCCAGGCTACGAATAAGACTCCAGCACCGGTTTCCAGAACAGCGCG
>JAOAPL010000117.1 GCA_025462925.1 Acidobacteriaceae bacterium | reverse complement strand
TGTGGATCACCCGGGGACGCCCCTCAGCCAAAACCAATACGATCGGTTTTCCCGCTTTGGCCAACTCGGTCACTAGATGCAACTGCGCGTCGTCCAGCGTGAGGTCATCGATACTGCCGGGACCTTCGGTGTACGCTTTTTCACCGAGGGCAGCAATCACAACATCAGCGCTGCTGGCTGCCTTCACGGCTGCAGCGATGTCAACTTCCTTGTCGAACGTCGTGCCCGGCAAGTAGGTAACGTTCTCAGCGCCTGCGGCATTTTCAATCGCGCGCAGGATTGTGAGCTTGTCCTTTGGGTAGCTTGCCTCTTCATTGCCTTGCCATGTAAAAGTCCAACCGCCATTTAGAACGGAAACAAGATTGGCAGTAGGGCCGGTGACCAAAATCTTTTGCCCTTTTTTGAGCGGAAGGGCGCTATTGTCGTTCTTCAGTAAGGTGATCGCCTCCCGCGCGGCGTCCAAGTTCGCTTTTTCAAATTCGGGTTGATTGAAGCGCGCCGATAATTCCGGATCAGGTCGCGCGTTTTTGAATAATCCAGTCATGAACTTGACGCGAAGGATGCGCCTGACTGCGTCGTCGATGCGCGAGATCGGGACGGATCCGTCTTTTACATTCTCCAGCAGCAGTTCATAGAACGTGAAATCGTATGGAACCATGCTCATGTCCACGCCAGCCATAACGGACATGCGCACCGCATCCTTCGGCGTGGCCGCAACGTGATCGCGGGTGTAGAGATTTTGAATGTCTGCCCAGTCGGAGACCGCAAGTCCGCGAAATCCCCATTCGTTCTTGAGAAAGTCAGTGAGTAAGTGATGATTGATGTGTCCGGGGATCCCGTTGACCTCTGACGAGTTCACCATCACGGTGGGCACTCCGGCGCGAACGCCGGCTTCGAATGTCGGCAGAAAATATTGCTTCATCATGCGTTCGTCGATGAGTGCCGGAGTTCGATCCTTGCCGTTGAATGGGAAACTGTAGCCGACGTAATGCTTGAGACAAGCCGCAACTTTATCGGGTGAGCCGAAATCATCGCCTTGCAATCCGTGTATGTAGGATTTCCCCATTGCGGTAGCCAGCAGGACATCTTCCCCGTAGGTCTCCCAAAACCGCGACCACAGCGGCTGCCGGCCGATGTCCATTACCGGATAAAAGGTCCACGGAATTCCTGCAGCCCGAGTTTGCAAAGCTGAAATCTCCCCCGCCCGCACCGCGAGTTCGGGATTCCAAGTTGCAGCCATTGCTATCGCCTGCGGAAACAAGGTCGCGCCGATCACATAATTTGCGCCGTGAATCGAATCGATTCCATACAGGACAGGGATTTTCAGCCTCGTCTTTGCCGATTCGTCTTGTATGGAGTTGATGACTTCATGCCAGTGATCGAGCGTGTAAGCATGATCGTCCGCTACGTTCAGGATCGAGCCAACGTGATACTTCTGGATCGCGGCCTGGAGTTTTGCAGCGTCGAGAAGCGGCGTATGAGGATCGGAACTCTTCACGGAGACGACCTCAAGAGTCACCTGCGTCATCTGCCCGACCTTTTCCTCGAGCGACATGCGCTGCAAGAGGGCTTCGACTTTTGCATCGATGGGCTGGTTGCTCTTTTGTCCAGCTTGCGCAGACATCAGCGCCGGAGCGGCGAGAAGGCTGAGGAGAAACCCGAGTTCTCGGAGCATTGGACTCACTTTATAAAGGATTGGGTTCAGGCTATCGGTGCGAAGCCAGTTCCTTTGTCGCCATTTCTAAAAACGCCGACGCTGCATGGGGCAGGCTGCGATCCTTGCGATAAATAAGTCCAAGCTCCCTCCACATCGCCAAATCTTCGATTTCCAGGAGCTTTACTTCGCCTCGGCGCACATTGTCGCGAGCAAAACTCGCGCTGATGAACGATACTCCAAATCCAGCCGCGACAAATCGCTTGATCATTACGACGCTCGTCAGCTCCATCGTGATGTTGAGGTTCTCACGATAAGGCCGAAGATTTTTTTCCATGATCCTTCGCGTCGCGCCTATGGTCGGAAGCACCAGAGGCTGTTGCGCAATCTCTTTCAATGAAACTGTCTTGCGGCGATAAAGCGGATTGCCGCGTCCCACCATGAGCAGGACGCGATCGCGAAAGATCGGTACTTCTTGCAGGCTTGAGGATTTTACCGGCAGCGTCACCACTCCGACGTCGATCGCAGCATCCTCCACCTTCGCAATAACTTTATGGGTGAAGCTCCGGTAAACGCTGATCTTCACCTTCGGAAAAGCGCGATGGTACTTGGCGAAGACCTTCGGCAGGACATAGAGAAACGTCCCTTCATTGGCGCCGATCGAAAGAGTTCCTGCGGGAACGCCATTCTGTTGCGAAACTGCCTGCAATGATTTGTTACGCAAGGCCATGAATTCATTTGCGTACTCAAACAGGACTTCGCCGGCGGGAGTAAGCCGGACTGATCTTGCAGAACGATCAAGAAGTTTGTGTCCGTATTCCTGCTCCAGCTGCCTTATCTGCGCACTGACCGCGGGTTGGGAGCGTAAGACTTTTTCGGCAGCCCGCGAGAAGCTACCCAGCCTTGCAACTTCAATAAAAGTGTTGAGCTGATCGAAATCCATAGGTGAGGCTCAGGTTTTGCTACCACGGGTTACTTCACGTTCCCTTATTTCATTGACCCGCGTGTAATAAACGTTTTAGCATGCGACGCTGATTTTAAGAAGTGAAACACGCAATTCACATTGTGAGACGCGAGGGGTGAATGCAAAAGCTCCATTCCAGCAGTCTAGCGGTACTCGTCCTTAGCTTGTGCGCTCTAACCACTGCTGCTGCGCAAACCGCTGACAAGAAAGCCTCTGAAAACAACTCTCTTCCGAACGCCGCGCCACCAGTTGCCAAATATATTCCCAGCGCTGAGGTGCGAGACTCCTTTGAGAAAGGCTCTCCGCTAGTGGACCATTCAGGTCGCAATTATGCGGTCATCACAGGAAAGCGTGATAAAGCCGGAAACACAGAACTCCACGAGAAAGATACTGACGTCTTCTACATCGTTGACGGCACCGCAACGTATGTGACCGGAGGCAAGTTGATCGACAGCAAATCGACTGCGCCGGGTGAGGTGCGCGGAAGCGGCATTGAAGGAGGAGATACCCGCCAACTCTCAAAGGGGGACGTCCTCGTTATCCCAGCAGGAGTGCCGCACTGGTTCAAAGAGGTGCAAGGTCCATTTCACTACTTCGTGGTGAAGGTGCAGAATCCTTAGCCGGAGTCACTGGCGAATCTTGAACAATTGATCTGAATGCGCAGTTTTTCAATAGTGTGATCGACCGCCACTTCCGCCAATGATCCAACAGCAGCATCCGCAGCTGTCAACGCTTCTGCCGGATAAGTGCTCCTCACAGCGATGGTGCGCATACCAGCTGCATGTCCGGCCTGTATTCCCGCGGGCGTGTCCTCAAAGACAATGCACTCTCCAGGCGGAACGGCCAACAATGCTGCGCCTTTTAAGTACGGCTCCGGAGATGGCTTGCCATTCACAACGTCTTCGGCTGCGATGAATCGCTTTGGAACAGGAAGTCCCGCAAATTCCAATCGGGCTTGAGCAAGAGCTCGCGTGGCTGAAGTCACAATCGTGAACCGTTCTGCGGGAAGGCTCAGCAACAATTCTCGCGCGCCTGCGATTGCGACCACGCCATCTTTGTCCGCGATTTCCATTCCTTCAACGATTTCATTTTCGCGTTCGGAGTCCAGCGTGGGCGCAAGCAGTCGAATGGTTTCAATACTGCGCCGACCATGCGCGTTCTTGACCACGTAATCCGCGTGAAGCGCGTGCTCCATCGCCCATTTGCGCCAGACACGTTCTACAGCCGCTGTGGAATCCACAAGGACACCGTCGAGATCGAAGAGAATGGCTTGGCAGGAGAAGTTCACGCTTCAGAATAGCAAAGCAACAATGCAAGTACCGTTATCGGCATTGCTGTAAAAATTGATTTTTCTGACTTTGATCGAATCATGGCACTATGGAAGCCGATGCAAACAGTTCGTAAATCCGACCGGCATGTCACATTCGCCAAAGTCGCCACGCAATTGGGGCTGGAGCCTTCCTACGTGCAGCGGGTAGCGGCAGGCGAGGTTGAATCACGCGAAGTTGACGACGCTCTAAGAACGGAAGTGGATTCACTCACGCGAAGCTTTCTTGAAATGCGAACTCAGGAGACACCAAGAAAAGGCGAGCGTCGTTCACCCCTGATCTCGAAACATCAAAAGGACTGATGCGTGGCACTTTTCAAAACCGCAACAGCTCGTGATTACTGATAGCTCATACATGCCATTCATTACTGAAGATTTCTTGTTGCAAAGCAAGACCGCGAGACACCTCTACGATACGTACGCTTCCGAAGAGCCAATCCTCGACTACCACTGTCATCTCTCTCCAAAGGAAATCGCTGACAATCGCCGTTTCAAAAACCTGGCCGAGATCTGGCTTGAAGACGACCACTACAAATGGCGGGCGATGCGCGCAAACGGAATCGCCGAGCGTTATTGCACGGGGGACGCCGACCCCTATGAAAAATTTATTGCGTGGTCTAGCACGGTACCGAACACATTGCGCAACCCGCTTTACCACTGGACCCATTTAGAACTCAAACGCTATTTTGGAATCGAAGATCTTCTCGACGAAAGTAGCGCACCGAGCATCTGGCGTCGCGCGAACGATTTGCTTTCAGGGGATGAACTCACCGTACACGGGATCCTGAAGCGCTTTCGCGTACGAGCGGTGTGCACCACGGACGATCCCACTGACGATCTAGAAGATCACCAGCGCGCGGCGCATCAACGCACTGCGCAAGCGGCACGATTATTTTCACCAGCAAGGCTGCAGGCTTTCCGATCACGGCCTGAATCATTGCTACGCGAATTTTTGTACAGAGCATCAAGCCGGCGCGATATTTGACAAGATCCGTTCACAGCGGCAGCTGGCTGAGAATGAGTCAGAACAATTCGCTTCATTCCTAATGCTTTTCTTTGGCCATCTCGATTCAGAAAGGGGTTGAACCAAGCAATTGCACTTGGGCGCTTTTCGCAACGTGAACACAAAAAAGGTGCGCGAACTTGGCGCGGACATTGGGGTCGATTCTGTTGGCGATTGGTCGCAGGCGCAGTCTCTCGCTTATCTCGGACGGCTGGAAGAGGAAAACGCATTGCCGAAGATCGTGGTTTACAACTTGAATCCCGCCGATAACTACGTGCTCGCGACGATGATCGGTAACTTCCAGGATGGGAGCACGCCCGGAAGGATTCAATTCGGCAGCGGGTGGTGGTTCCTCGATCAAAAGGAAGCAATGGAATGGCAACTCAATGCGCTGTCTAATGCAGGACTGCTCAGCCGATTTGTCTGGATGCTTACTGATTCGCGGTCTTTCATGTCCTTTCCGAGACATGAGTACTTTCGCAGAGTGCTTTGGAATCTGATCGGCGATGACGTGGAAAAGGGACTTCTTCCGGACAAAGACGACTTGATTGGGCCGATGATAAGAAACATCTGCTTCAGCAATGCAGCCAACTATTTCGGCCTTGCGATAGCGGATTCTTGAACCTTGAGGAGCTCCCCCCTCAAAACGATTTTGGCGCGCCCGGAGAGATTCGAACTCCCGACACTCGGTTCCGAAGACCGATGCTCTATCCAGCTGAGCTACGGGCGCGCATTTTACAGAAAAGCATTGTAGTGCCACCTCGCTTACAGGATGTAACGCGAGAGGTCCTGGTCTTTCACAATGTCGGCCAGCATCTTTTTTACATAAGCCGCGTCAATGGTGACGTTCTTGTTTTCCAACTCCGACGCGGAAAAACTGATCTCATCCAGCGCCTTCTCCATGATCGTGTGCAGACGCCGCGCCCCGATATTTTCCGTGTTCTCATTCACGCGGAACGCAAATCGTGCGATCTCATCCAGCGCGTCCGGCGTGAACTCAAGCTTCAGGCCTTCCGTTTCCAACAGCGCCGTGTACTGCTTCACGAGTGATGATTTCGGCTCAGTGAGAATGCGGATGAAATCTTCCATGGTCAGCGACTGCAACTCCACGCGGATCGGAAATCGTCCTTGCAGTTCCGGTATGAGGTCGCTTGGCTTGGACACATGGAACGCGCCCGCAGCCACGAACAGTATATGGTCGGTGCGCACCATGCCATAGCGCGTATTCACGGTGGTGCCTTCGACGATCGGCAGGATGTCGCGCTGCACTCCCTCGCGCGAAACATCTGGCCCGTGTCCGCCTTCGCGTCCCGCGATCTTATCGATCTCGTCGAGAAAAATGATTCCCGATTGCTCCACGCGATCGACAGCTGTACGCGTGACCTGGTCCATATCGATCAACCGCGTCTCTTCTTCCTGGATCAAATACTCGAACGCCTCAGACACTTTCATCTTGCGCTTCTTCGTGCGCTGGCCAAAGAGGTTGGGCAACATGTCTTTCAAATTGATGTCCATCTCCTCCACGCCCTGGTTGGAGATGATTTCGAACGAAGGCGTATTGCGCTCGCGGACGTCCAGCTCAACGATTCGCTCGTCCAGTTTTCCTTCGCGCAGCTGCTGACGAAGCTTTTCACGCGTGCGATGCTGCGAATCGCTAGATGCCGAAGACGACGAACCTGACGCAACTCCCGGAATCTCCGCCGAGGAAGAGACCACCGCATCCGGAATCGACAACCCTTGCGGCGAAGACGACGAAGAGGTCGGACTCGGCGGAAGCAGCGCATCCAGCAAGCGTTCTTCAGCGTTGAGCTCGGCCTTGTCCTGCACGTCCTCCAGTTTTTCCTCGCGCACCATGTCGATGGCCACTTCCACCAAGTCGCGGATCATCGACTCCACATCGCGGCCCACATATCCCACTTCGGTGAACTTCGACGCCTCCACTTTCATAAACGGCGAATTCGCCAGCTTCGCCAGTCGGCGCGCGATCTCAGTTTTGCCAACGCCTGTGGGCCCGATCATGATGATGTTCTTGGGCATGATCTCTTCCGCCAACTCCGGAGGGAGCTTCTGACGCCGCATCCGGTTGCGCAATGCGATTGCCACGGCCCGCTTGGCCTGGTGCTGCCCCACAACGTACTTGTCCAACTCAGCCACGATCTCGCGCGGAGTCAACTCATCCAGCGCAATCGCCTGTTCATCTGCTGTTGCCGGTAAATAAATCGCCAATTTCTGTTACTCCTAAATCTTGCGTCAGGCGACGCTTACTTCCTGTCCTTCACCGGGATCACAAACTTCAATCCCGACCATACCTCATTGATCGCGCAGACCTTGATATCTACCAACCCTATTGCCAGCCCGCTGTCGCGGATGATGTTCTCGTTCAGGTCGGTTTCCACTCCGGAAGTCCGCTTCGGCCACGCTGCCCAGATCATCCCCGCCTGCGCGATTCTCGACTTCAACTTCGGTAGATGTTTCTCAAGACTCGCCCGACTCTGCATAAAGAAAAGAACCACATCAAGCGGGGCTGCCTTTGCTTTTCCATCAGCCGATACGAACTCAACGTCCGCCGGAAGATCCAACAATTCCTTCTTGAATCCAATCGGCGCATCCACCAGCGCCAATCGATGCCCCGGCCTTATCCCGATCTTCTTCACCAGCGGAGTTCCGGAATATCCCGCCAAGGCCTGCTCTCCTACAGCTCTTCGATGGTGATCACGTGATTCGTGTAGATGCAGATATCTCCGGCGATACGCATCGACTCTTCCGCTATCTTCCGTGCCGGCAGGTCAGTGTTCTTGATCAACGCCCGCGCTGCCGCAGTTGCGTAAGCGCCTCCACTGCCGATGGCCGCAATTCCTTCGTCGGGTTCGATGACATCTCCGCCGCCGCTGATGAGAAATGTCTGGTTCACATCCGCAACGATCAGCAATGCTTCCAGATGCCGCAGAATCTTGTCCGTCCGCCAGTCCTTGCCCAACTCCACGGCCGACCGGCTGATGTTTCCGCTGTACTGTTCCAGCTTGGCTTCAAAACGGCCGAACAGATTGAACGCATCTGCCGTGGAACCGGCAAATCCGGCGATGATCTTATCGTTATACAAACGACGCACTTTCTTGGCTGAGTGCTTGATCACGCCCTCACCAAGAGTGACTTGCCCGTCGGCAGCCAACACTACTTTGCCGTCGCGACGCACACAAAGAACAGTGGTTGACCGTATAACTTGCTTCTTTGGCATAGGCGTAATCTCTGATTATACGGGTTTTTGGGCCAGCTTTCGCGCACCCTCGGCAATCAACTTCAACCGCAACATTCGGGAAGCCTTGCCGTCCGACATGTTCTAGAATCCCATCATGAAACGAACACATTCATCCCCGTCGAAGAAGTGCTGGGTACACCAGTTTTCAACGCCGGTCTGCAACGCCTTCGCCGGTGTGAATTCGAGTGGGCAATTGGTGCTGCTCTACTTTCTGGGCAATCGTGACCGCGAGCAGCTAGTCGCGGAGCTGAATTCTCGGGGTTATGACGCAGAGTTTGACGCTGAAGGAGTGGCCCGCGTAGAAAAGCAAGTACTGGAGTATTTTACCGGCAAACGCAAGACATTTGACCTCGCTCTCGCGCCGGAAGGCACGCCGTTTCAACAGCGTGTCTGGCAAGAGCTGCTGCGCATTCCGTATGGCGAGACCATTAGCTATGGTGAACTGGCCACTCGAGTCGGCAATCCAAAGGCTTCGCGCGCTGTAGGCGGGGCCAACGGACAGAACCCCATTTCGCTCATCGTCCCTTGCCATCGAGTGATCGGGTCCGATCTCTCGCTTACTGGCTACGGTGGCGGGTTGAACGTTAAAGAAGCACTGCTAAAGCACGAGGGCGCAAGATTTGTGGTGTCAGGCTCGCGGGCCGCGCCCGAAGAACCTTTGCAGGCTGAGCTTGGGCTCGCTGTCGGCTAGGAATATTAGCATCAGCATCAGCGGACAAATATGATCAAGCTGTGCGCCAAAATATTTCCATAACAGTGCGCCTGCGCCCACGCCGTTCCATTCTGAAAACAGAAGGTTTAGCATCATGAACGCGCCGCAGATTGCCGCCGACCTCACCATCACTCCAGTCACCAGGGCGATACCCACCAGCAATTCTCCTGTGCCGAACATATAACCGAAGACTGTCGCATGCGGCACTACGACTTTCTCCAAAAACGGCCGATACCAATGCACAGCCATGTTCCCATCAAGAAACTGCGCCAGATACTTCTGAAAACCGCCGTGCGCGAAATCCGGCCTAGCAAGCTTGTACTCTCCAAACAGAATGAAGATCACGCCCAGCGCAATGCGCACCAGCGCGATCATCCACTTCACGCCACTCTGACTGCCGTCTCGCATGAACACCTCAGCCGAGATTCAAATTCAGAACCAAGAATCATACATCTCACGATTCGAATCAGCCGATTACTGCAGTTCTAATCCCTCCATTTCGCGCCTCTCCGATACAATCTCGTCCAACCCATGGACTCCCAGGCCAAGCGCACGCTCATCATTCTCTCCATCGCCGAACTCATGGCCATGTCGCTATGGTTCGCGGGCACCGCGGTCCTGCCACAACTCACGCAGATTTGGAAATCCGGACTCGGCGTTAGCGCGTGGCTCACTCTGGCCGTGCAACTAGGATTCGTTTTTGGCGCACTGCTGCTCGCCACCTTCAACGTTGCTGATATCTTTCACGCGCCGCGCGTGCTCGCCATCAGCGCCGTTGCCGGTGCGCTCTTCAATGCAGGCTTCGCATTTGTCGCTGACCACAACATCACCGCCGCCATCGCGCTCCGTTTTCTCACTGGTGCGGCGCTCGCGGGCACCTATCCGCCCGGCATGAAGATCCTCGCGGGATGGTTCCGCCACGGACGCGGCACCGCACTCGGCATTATGGTGGGCGCGCTGGCGATTGGTTCCGCACTGCCACACGGAGTCAACGCTCTCGGCAGAGTTGGCGCCGACAACTGGCGTTTCGTCATCCTCACCAGCAGCGCGCTTGCCTTGATCGCCGCCGCGCTTGTCGCGCTCTTCATCCATGACGGCCCGTACGCATCACCTTCGCCGCCATTCGACATCCTCCAAGTCATCGACATTCTCTCCTTCCGAAACCGCAGCCTTTCCCTCGCCAACCTCGGCTATCTCGGACATATGTGGGAACTCTATGCGATGTGGGCGTGGATCGCGCTTCTGCTCACGCAATCCGCGAGTGTCAGCAACGCCCCAACCTATGCGATCAAGACGCTTTCGTTTCTCGTCATCGCCGTCGGCGCTCTGGGATGCTGGTGGGCGGGACGCGTCAGCGATCGCATTATTCCCAACGGACTCTCGTTGATTTCCGACAACGATTCCCGCGTCCGTCAGCGCTCGCGCGTCACCATCATAGCCATGGCCGTGAGTGGCGCCTGCTGCCTGCTCACCGCTATTTTCTTCCACAGCTTCTACGCGGTTGCCGCGATATCGATCGTCTGGGGTATTTCGATCGTTGCCGACTCCGCGCAATTCTCCGCCATCATCAGCGAGGTCGCCGACCCGCAATATGTGGGCACTGCGCTCACCCTGCAAACAGCAATGGGATTTCTATTGACGGTGGGTTCCATCCGGCTCACCGCGGCGATCGGCAAACATTGGGGATGGCAATGGGCGGCTGCCAGCTTGTCGATCGGCCCCGCACTGGGTATCTGGGCGATGCTGCGGCTGCAAAAAACGACGGACGATACAAAATGATTTACCTTAAACCCTACGCCGACTTCTTGCTTCTTCCATTCGGCTTCGCAGCCCGCGCATTGCGCCGCTCGCACTCTTCCCGAATACGGATGTAGTAATCATCGAGGGCCTTCAACTCTTCATCGCTCAATTTTTCCACATCGATCAACTCATTGTGCGCGTGTGTGCCGGCGTGGATAAGTTCATTCAGCTTCAAGTGGATGGCTTTGGCGTCACGGTTTTGCGTGTTCTGGATAAGGAAGACCATGAGAAAGGTGATGATCGTGGTCCCGGTATTGATCACCAACTGCCACGTATCGGAGTAGTGATAGATCGGTCCTGTCGCACCCCACACCACTACCAGCAGGATCGCTAGCAGAAATGTGACCGGCGACCCCATCGTTGCCGAGGCCTTCGCGGCGAAATTCGAAAACCATAGGCTTACGCCGTTTTGTTTCGCCGATTCGCTTCGCGCAATATCCACCGCTCTCTGCGGATGCTTCTCACTTGTTCTCTGCTGCTCTGCGGGCATCGTATCCCTCTCTGCTGAGAGATGCGGAAATGCAAAGTAGTGTTGCAGCTAAAGGGGATCGTGAGTAGTGAGTGCCCTCCATCTACACATTCACTCGGCTCATCATCGCTTCCGGATATCGCGGCCCCGCGGCCACTCCTCGTGGCGCAACCTCGTCGATGCGCCGCAGGTCTTCAGGCGTGAGTTGGATGTCCACCGCTGCCACGTTCTCTTCCAAATATTTCCGGCGCTTCGTTCCGGGTATGGGGACAATGTCCTCGCCCTGCGCCAGCACCCATGCCAGAGCCAGTTGCGATGGTTTCACGCCCTTTTCCTTCGCAATCTCCTCGATGCGCCGGACCAACTCCATGTTCTTCTCGAAATTTTCCCCTTGGAAGCGCGGAGAATTCCGCCGATAGTCATCCTGCGCCAGGTCTTCAAATCGTTTGATTTGTCCGGTGAGAAAACCGCGGCCCAGTGGGCTATAGGCAACGAACCCGACTCCCAACTCCCGGCACGTTCCCAGCACTTCGTCTTCGGGATCGCGAGTCCACAACGAATACTCACTCTGCAACGCGGTGATCGGATGCACTGCATTGGCGCGACGCAGAGTCTTCGCGCTGGCTTCAGAGAGTCCGAGATGCCGCACTTTTCCCTGTTGCACCAGCTTCGCCATCGCGCCGACTGTTTCTTCGATCGGCGTCTCCGGATCCACACGATGCTGGTAGTAGAGATCGATGGTGTCGATCCCCAACCTGCGCAAGCTTCCTTCACACGCCTGCTGAACGTATTCTGGTTTCCCGCTGACACCACCAACAGCCGGGTCTCCCGGGCTACGCAAGATGCCGAACTTGGTCGCGATCACAACTTTGTCTCGCTTACCCTTAATCGCCAGGCCCACAAGCTCTTCATTCTTGTGTGGCCCGTACACGTCGGCCGTGTCCAGAAAAGTCACGCCGAGTTCGATAGCACGATGGATCGTCGCGATCGACTCCTCATCGTCGCGCCCGGAGTAGAAATCCGACATCCCCATGCAGCCCAACCCAATCGCCGACACCGTCAGACCGCGCTTTCCCAATTTTCGGTATTTCATACAAAGACCCTCTGTGCGCCGATGTTTCAGCTCAGACCTGTGCATCTGGTCGTCTTCTCATCACGAAGCGCACATGTTTTAGAACGCTACGGTCGCGCAAAGGATCGCCGTTCACCGTCGCAACATCGGGCAGAGATTCCGGCGCATTCACGCCTATCGCAATAAGCGATATGCACTTGGCCGGGCGCATCATACTTGATTACAGTTATTCCAGCCTGCCTTCGCTGGAGGAGAATCGCTCGATGTGCAAATCGGTTCGCGTATTAGCATCCATGTTGTTGCTGATGGTTATGAGCAACGCTCTTTCGTATTCCGTTGCCGCGCAACAGGTGCCGCAGCAACTCCAGCCACCTACCAACGAACAACCGGTTCTTCAACTCCATGCAAAAGGCGAGCAGATTTATACCTGCAAGAGTGGTGGCGCGCAATACAGTTGGGTTCTGAAGGCCCCGGACGCCCAACTCTTCGACAAAGACGGCAAACTATTCGGCAAGCACTTCGCTGGGCCTTCCTGGGAAGCAAACGATGGTAGTCGCGTCACCGGAAAAGTCGCTGCCACCGCGCCTTCTCCCTCTCCGGATTCGATTCCATGGCTTCTCGTCAACATCGTCGCCCATGCGGGCACCGGCGTGCTCACGCCCGTTACTACTGTCCAACGGCTCAATACCAAAGGGGGCCAAGCGCCCAGTTCCGGCTGTGACGCTTCGCATGCTCGTCAGGAAACCCGCGCTCCATATTCTGCCGACTATCGCTTTTTTGCTCCTAGATAAAGCGACCATACGATAAATTACGTCACCCTACTTCAGCTCAGACCTGTACACCTTGCCGTCTTTCATCACGAAGCGCACATCTTTTAGAACGCCGACGTCTCGCAAAGGATCGCCGTTCACCGCAACAACATCAGCCAGTGCTCCCGGCGCGATCACGCCGATCTGCCCGCTCATATCCAGCAATTCTGCCGCGCACGATGTTGCCGCTTTGATCGAATCCATCGGCGACATTCCAAACTTCACCATGTACGGAAATTCCTGCGCGATCGGTTCTGACCATGAGAACCCGCCCACGTCCGTGCCGAAAGCGATCTTCACTCCTGCCTTGTACGCCTTGTTCAGCGATGCTCCATGCACCTCCGCGCGTTTACGGTCGCGCTTGCCTTCAGCGGTATTCTCATCCGCCCAATGTGAGTAGTACACCGACATCGTCGGACACAGCCACGTACCCTGTTTCACCATCTGCGCAATGTTCGCGTCCGTCAGTTCCAGGCCATGCTCGATCGAATCGCATCCGCCGTCCAACGCGCGCTGCAAGCCGATCCCGTTATATGCATGGCACGCCACTTTCTTACCCCAACCATGTGTCTCATCCACGATCGCCTTAATCTCTTCCACCGTCAGCGTCGGCTGCGATTGCAGATTCCCGTTCCTGTCCATCCACGATCGGTGCGTCATGTACACCTTGATCCAATCGGCGCCATTGTCGAGTTGCTCGCGGGCCGCCTTTCGCGCCTCCACCGGCCCATCGATCAACTGCGCACCCTTTGGCACAGTGATCTCCGGCGCGTATCCCTCCAGCGGATATCCGCCCGTCGTCGAGATTGCTCGCGTCACTACAAACATTCTTGGCCCGGGGATAATGCCTTCATTCACCGCGCGTTTGATTCCGACATCGCCGTATCCTGCGCCCTCCGTCTCCACATCGCGGATCGTCGTGAATCCCTGCTCCAACGCGCGACGCGCCGACACCGACGCCCGCGCTGCCCGATACGCGATCGGATAGTTCAACAACTGCACGTCATATCCACCCTCAGCCGGATCTTCGCCTTGCAAGAAGATGTGCGTGTGCGCGTCGATCATTCCGGGCAAAACAGTCGCGCGGGAGAGGTCAATAGTGTTTGCGTTTGCGGGAGCTTTGAAGGATGACGCCTCAGAAATGCTCTCGATGCGATTGCCACGGATGACGATCACCTGATCGCGTCTCGGCGTGTCCGACTTGCCGTCAATCAACACACCCGCGCGAATTACGGTAATCGCATCAGCAGGTGCAGCTGGCTTTTGCGCCCATGCGTTGAGGGATACCAGGAACAGAAAACTTAAGAGCAATGTTCTTTTCATTCGCAATCCTCATGATTTTGAAGTTGGTGGACTATTCGAAATCGGGTGGCGCAGGGCTTTAGCCCTGCATTTACGCTCGCCCTGATACCGGCTTTAGCCGCTGAGGTTAAGCAGGCGGGAGGATTCTACCTAATTCTGGATGGTGGAGGATATAGCGTTCGCGAGATCGCTCTGACGGCGAAGCGGTCCGGTAAAAGAGCGGAACCTGCCCTGGGCGGCATTCCGTGCAAATCCGTTTCATCCGTGAAATCCGTGGCAAGCCTTGCAGCAAGCGCGAAGCCCTATCTTCTCGCCCACGGCTTGGCGCCGCCGGTGTGCTCGCCCGTGCGCAGATCGATCGCGAACTCGACTTCTTTGTCCTGCATAGCGTCCCACGCCAGACCGAAGATGTGGTTGGTCGCCACCTTGGTCACCGTGATCCCGTCCCACGACAGCCGTTCGCTCTTCCACATCGTTTTCTCCGCGCCGTACGCGAACATGTGCGTGAAGTCCGTGAACACGATCAGCTTCTGCTCCGGAACAACGCGGACATCAGTGATCGGATTCGGTTGTAAGCGCACCCAATTCTTCCCCTGGTCGGCAGGCTTTAGAACATACCCGTATCCCGCCGAAACAACGGCCAGCGATTCGCCATCCGGCCACGCATAAACACCGCTTCCCAACTCATCGCCCGCAAATCCGCGCGCAAAACTTCCCACCCACGCCGCCGATTGCGAAGGAGTGATCCGCAGCGTCAGCGCATCAACATCCTCGCCCGCATCAGGAATGCGTATCGGCGCCGCACCAATACCGATTAATTTCCCCGGCGACTCGAGTATCTCGACTTCATAATCGTGCGGAAATTCCAGCGCGACCGTAACGTTGCTCATCGTGACCAATCTAATTTCCTGACTCAAAAAAATCCGCGCGAATCTGCGGGCCAAAGGTTTTCCTCTTAATCCGCCCTTATCCTTCTTTTATCCGCGGTTAAGGCTTTTGAATTTTCCCACCCGCTCGCGCACGCTCAGCACATGACTCGGCAGATTCAACGCGCTGCCCGTCTCAATGATGGGAATCAGCTTGTCGAACTCCGGCCCAGAGTGCGATCCGGTGATCACGACGCGTATCGGATGAAACAGCTCTTTGCCTTTTGCGCCGGTTTCGGTTTTTACTTCGTTGACGATCGCCTTGAACCGCTCGGCCGATATCGGCCCCGTCTCCGCTTCAACTTTCTTGGCGAAGGCAGCGATGACCGCATTCGTCTTTTCCGCCGACAACACCTCAGCATTGTCCGGAGCAGCGATTGCAGCCTGCGCATCATAGCGGAAGATCATCTCCGCCCGCTGCGGCAGGTCTTCTAACTTGTCCACCGACGGCACCACCAGGGCCACCACTTTCCCAAGCCA
This sequence comes from Acidobacteriaceae bacterium, assembly GCA_025462925.1. Classification (GTDB taxonomy): domain Bacteria; phylum Acidobacteriota; class Terriglobia; order Terriglobales; family Acidobacteriaceae; genus JAICLA01. The sequence continues at coordinate 5,441 of JAOAPL010000117.1, read as the reverse complement.
CTCCCGTGCACTCGCATCCAACTGCGCCGGCACGTATCCCGCCTTGGCAAAAAACGGGGTTGCCAGATCCATGATCCGCTCCGGCGAACTCTGCGCAATGTAGTGCCGGTTCAGCCAGTACAACTTCTGCATGTCGAAGACAGCCGGTGACGGCGTCACCCGTTCCAGCGAAAACTCTTTCACCAACTCCTGCGGCGTAAACGTCTCGCGCGTGCCGCCCGTCGGCGCCCATCCCAGGAGCGCCAAGTAGTTAACCAGCGCCTCCGGCAACACGCCCATCGCACGGAAGTTCGCGATCGATGTCGCCCCATGCCGCTTCGACAATCGCTCTCTGTCCGCGCCCAGGATTGTCGAAAGATGCGCGAACTCCGGCACCGGCCATCCCAGCGCCTCGTACAGTGCTACCTGCTTCGGCGTGTTCGACAGATGATCGTCGCCGCGGATCACGTGGGTGATCTTCATCTCTGCATCGTCGATCACCACAACATAGTTGTAAACCGGCATGCCCGACGACCGCACGATGATCGGATCGCTTACCACTTCGTTTGAAAACTCCACGTCGCCATGAACGATGTCGTGAAACTTGATCGGACGCTCAGGGATGCGCAACCGGATCGCCGCCGCTTCTCCGTTCGCGCGACGCTTCTGCGACTCTGCCGGGTCAATCGCCCGACACTTGCCCGAATAGATCGGCGATGTATGCTCAGCCATCGCCCGCTTGCGGTCAGCTTCCAACCCCTCCGCCGAACAAAAACAGAGATAGGCTTTGCCTTCCTTGAGCAAGCGCTCGGCGTAATCGTGATAGAGCTGCATCCGGTCAGATTGCCGATACGGCCCACTCTCCCCGCCGACATCCGGCCCCTCATCCCAATCCAGCCCCAGCCACTTCAAGTCGCTGATGAGCTGGTCTTCATACCGCGCCTCGCTGCGCTCCACATCCGTGTCTTCAATGCGCAGGATGTTGGTCCCGCCATGTTGTCGGGCAAAAAGCCAGTTAAAGAGGGCGGTGCGCGCATTGCCAACGTGCAATTGACCAGTCGGCGACGGCGCAAATCGGACACGAACTTTAGGGGAATCAGCCACGCAACGATGTTAGCAGAGGAGAACCCGAATGGCTTAAGCACCCGAACGGGCGCGACAGTGATTAGCCCCGCCCGTAAGGGCGGGGTAAAGCAAAAATGCAATCGAGCCCCAGAGGGGCGACACGATTTTCGCTCCTCCGTGCTCTCTGTGGTTAGAGAGAACTTTTTTCTTCGTACCGCGCAATCTTTTCTAAGCCGATCACCTCATCTCTCGCTCCTCGTGCTACGACAAACCTCTGATTCCAATGACTACTCTGCTCGGCTACGGTTAGAAAGAACGCGGAAGCAAAATTGCTCTATGGGATTCAACCCCAGGAAATCCAAGTAAGGAGTCCACACCCATGCGTTTGCCGTCACTCTCAAAGAAGGCAAAGACCATAGGCACCATTGGTGCCGTTGTGGTTGCGTCGTTGATCTGGAGAAAGTTAGGAATGCCAGACAGAAGCGGCGACTCAGCCATCATGGCGGAGGAGTTAAAGAAAGTGCTCCTCTACGCAGTGCCGTCCGTCGCGGTTTCCCAGTACCTCGCGGACAAAATCGACTCCGGCATCTACCGCTGGTTAGACGACGGCGGCCACGCCTTGCCGGGCGACTGAAAAGCACTTCTGACTGACTTGTATTGCAATGCACTCATAGAAGAAGCCGCCCCCTCAGGCGGCTTCGGATTTTTCACGCAATCATCTGCTTCTTCGGCCCAACCTTCTGCGCGTATTCTTCAAATCCCTTGCGTCCCATCAGTCCGTTACTGATCTTCTTTGCCAGCTCCACTCCCGGCTGGTCGAATGCGTTGATCCCGTAGAGTTCGCCGCAGAATGCCGTCTGGAATTCGAGCAGTTGGAAGAACGCGCCAATGTAGTACTCATCCACTCTAGGCAGCGTCCACCGGCAATTCGGACGCTGCGCCTCAGTCAGCGCCGCCTCTGTCGCCATCCGTTCCGCCTGAAATAGCGACGACAACTTCTTTCCTGCCAGGTACGCGCAGGAGTCGTACTGCAGAAACTGCTTTGTAACCGGGATTTTCAAGTCCGTTCTCGGCTTCTCCACCGCCCAGAAGGTGATCATCTTGTCGTTGGGACCTTCCACGTACAGTTGCACCTGCGAGTGCTGGTCGGTCACGCCCAGCGCCGCCACCGGCGTCTGCCCGGTATGGACGACTTCGCCCTTTCGATTTATCCGCTTGCCCAGGCTCTCCGCCCACAATTGCCGATACCAAAACGCAGACCCCCACAGATACGCTGAGTAGGCAAACACGACCTCGATTTTCTTCCCTCGCTTCGTGTCCAGCGCATGATGCACCAGCGCCGACTGCATCGCCGGATTCGTCTCTAGTGTCCGCGACCACGACGCAGTATTCGCATCGTGCACGCCATGAAGGAGTTTTTTGATGTCCAACCCGCACAACGCTGCCGGCAAAAGTCCCACGGGCGTGAATACGCTGAATCGTCCGCCGACATCCGCGGGAATATAGAACGTCTGGTACTTCTCTGCTTTGGCTATTGCCAGCAAATCACCTTTGCGGTCGTCGGTCACGGCCACGATTCGCCGCCCCGCCTTCTTCCCGCCTATGGCCTTCACCAGCCACTCATGCACGATCATGAAGGTGGATAGCGTCTCTGCCGTTCCTCCCGATTTCGTGATCAAGCACACCGCCGTGCGTTTCGGGTTCAGATTTTCAAGGAACGCCGAGACAAAATCAGGATCAACGTTGTCCATCACGTACAGCCTCGGACTTCTTTTCTTGTCCACCTGTACCGGATGCGGTCCCCGGATCGCCGTGTCTAGCGCATACGGCCCCAGCGCCGACCCGCCGATGCCCAGCAACAGCACAGATTCCACTTCCCCCCGCAAGTCGGCGGCAAACCTCTCCACAGATTTCGCCGTGTTCTGGTCCAACGGCAGGTTGGGAAATCCCACTTCACCGGAATCCACGCGCGCCCGGAACCCTATCAACGCATCCAGAGCTGCTTTCGGATCAAGGTCAGTGGTCTCTATGCCGTGATCGCCAACCGCGCTCTTCAGTGTGTTTTGTGCGTTGAATCGTATGGGGACGCTCATCCGAGTGCTCCGCGTATGTTGTAGAACGAATAGATGGATAACTGGGAGCTAAAGCTGTATCACTCCGGCCCGAGAGGCCATATCAGCGGAGATTATTGAGTAGGAAGGAAGGGAATTGGGGAGGGGGAGTGCTTTGGTTGGTGCTTGCAACAGAAATAGGGCTTCGCCTTGCCCCTTTTGACTAGGCCCTCTTCTTAGCCTTTATGTCTGCTACACGAATGGTGATCCGCTTACCGAGCACCTTGGCGGCGCGGGTCATCGTATACAGCGACACTGAGACGTTCTCTGGATCCAGCAGCCGGTCCAATTGCGACCTGCTCGTGTGCAACTGTTTTGCCATCGCTTGCTTTGTCTTTTGCTGTTTCTGCATGGCCTGTTCGAGCTGCCAAGCCAGCACTCGCTTAATAGCAACAGCCTCTACTCCTTCGCGGATTCCCTCTTGCTCCAGAAAGCTGTCGAAGGTAGAACCGCTGTGGCTCTTCAATTTTTTACTTCGCTCCACCATCATCTCAATCCTTTTTGATGCTTGCTTTTGTTGCTCAGCGCTAATTCCAAGTCCTCGTCTGGCGTGGTTCGGGTCTTCTTTATGAATCCATGCAGGAGGACCATCCGGCTCTTTTTATCGACGTAGAACAAGATCCGTGCGATTCGGTTCTGAGTCAGGTTTGTGCGTACTTCATAGACGCCGCCACCCAATGGTCGGCATACGGGCATGCCGATAGGCCAACCGAACTCTGCGGTTTTGATATCTTCCCCAATACGCTTCCGGTCTTCCGCAAAAGGCAAACTCTTTAGCCAGTCCCGAACTGGCTCACCACCAGCTTCGGTTCGGAAGAAGATTGCTGGAACGCGTTTCCCGTCTGTTTTCAAATTTGGGTTTAGCTGGATCCCTTACCCGCCTAGTCGGCAAGTGTACCACATACGGTACATGAGATTGAAGTAAATCTCTGTCGCGTGGAATGCATCGCGGCTAGCGGTCCGATCGCCTCTCTCAGCTTTGCCTCAGATACGTCCTGGTCATCCGGTCATGCCAGCCGAGATTGTCCTCGTCCACCATTGCCCAGGCGAATCCCAGTCCGAGGGATACGCAGCAAAGCATCATTGCCCACGCGCGCGAGGCGCGGTTCTTGCGCAATGGCACACAGCCTTCAAAGCTGCTGAGTTCCAGTTGCGCCATCATCATTCCAGGAGTGATCCCGGCAAAGACAAGAAAAATATAGTGGTAGATCGCCCACAAGCTGGCGGGCAGAAACACCGCAGCGGCCATCGCTTCTCTTCCTTGCGGAACGAACTTGGCCACACTCAACACGATCATGCTGAATAGCGCCGCCGCCGTCAGCACCAGCACGCCATCCATTACGCTGGACAGCACCCGCGGGGCCAGCGGGGCCACTTGCAACGGCAACTCCAGCGCTAACTCCGCCTCTTCGTAGTCTCTCACCCAGTCGGACAGCTCTTGATCTTCGTCGAGTCGGATCGTCGCCAACGGCGGCGGCGCAGCTTCCAACAAAGGTTCCGGCACGTCCAGGATTCGCGGCTGCGTGATGGATTCGGCAAGCTCTTCGGCGAACAAGTTCATCACCGTGGCCGCGCGCGGAAACTCGATCAGGTTGTCTGAACTGGAATCTTCCACTGCCGGAGCTGATCTTGCGCTGCTCCTCATTGCGATCCGTTCGTACATCCGGGGCGGTTCAGGTTGCGGTTCAGATTCAGCTTCGATCTCTTGCAAGTACTGGGGCTCTTCTACTTCCTCCACTGATTCAAAATCGATCTCGTGGACCCGCTCGGCCATCTCCGCTTCCTCTACCTCGGTCGAAACACAAGTTGTAGAAGAAAGACTCGCAACCGGTTCCACTTCATCCATCACTGCCGTCTCGAATCCCAAGGTCAGCGACGCCTCCGGATCGAAACGTCTTCTGCGCCGCGCCCGATGTGCCTGCACCCGTGACGCCACTTCATCGCGCCAGACGGAGCTCTCCTGCGGATGCAATTCCTGCTCCGGCAATTCCGCCGTCGCGATCTGTGACATCGTGATTCTTTGCGAAACATATTGTGCTGGCGAGGAAGGGGTCGTCGAAAAATCTTTGCGGTTCAAAAAACCAAGATCAAAACTCTCCGTACCGTCACGGACAGGTATCCGCCCGCCGGCAGAAATGCCGGTGTTTGTCGGGGCCGGAGCGCACATGCAGCTATCGCCGCAACGTTGACAGGGCATACGGGTTTTGGAGTGCCGAGAGCATCGGAACCGAATCAGAATCGCATCGCATTAATTTTGCGTTGCTGGCACGCAACATGCTAACTTCG